>NZ_SDIG01000066.1:0-31994 GCF_004122755.1 Streptomyces sp. TM32 | reverse complement strand
CTCCCCACCCCTCTCCACCACCCCCCACTCGTGAGCCCCTGCAGATCGCAGCTCACAGCCCGCCACGCGCGACGCGACCGGTCTTTCGCCTCGTCGGTCTGAGACAAGGCTGGGCTTGTGACCCGCCGGGCCGTGACCTGGGTGATCTATGGCCCCAGCAGTCCTGTTGCCTCACTGGCCTGCGGTCTCTCGGCTCCATTGCCTGGATCCGTGGCCCCACCGATCGTGCGGCCTCACCAGCCTGCGGGCCCACCGCTCGGTCGCCTGGCCGTCTGCGACTCCGCCGCCCGGTTGACCGGCGTCGCGCCTGAGGCCACGCCCTCCCTCCGCCGCCCCGCTACCGCAGCCCGCGCACGCCCCTCCCCTTACTCGCCCCTGCCCGCTCCTCCTGCTCGCCGACCGAGCCGAGGGAGCCGCCCGCGCGCCCACAGCGCGGCGGTCGTGAGGCCCACGGTTCCCAGGAGGGCGGCCGTGGTCGGTGCCGAGCCTCGGGCGTGGGCTGCTGGTTCGGGTGGCTCGGGATGACGGGGGAGCGTGCGGCTGTCCGTCGGTACGGGGGCCCCGAAGACCGGCAGCAGTCGTGAGGGCCCGCTGCGGAGCATGCTCCGGGGCAGCAGCGACAACGGGTCCAGGTAGGTCTTGCCGCGCCGTAAGCCCCAGTGGAGGCATGGTGCCCGGCAGTGGAACGGACCGCGTTGCAGCACGGCGACCCTCTGGCCTGCTGTGACGTGCTGCCCCTTCCGGGCCGTGGGGCGGACCGGCTCGTAGGTGGTGCGCAGGGGAGGGCGGCCCGAGCGGGACACCTCGATGGTCAGGACGCCACGGCCGGCCACTGTTCCCGCGTACATCACCCGGCCCGGTGCCGCGGCCCGGACTTCCGCACCGGCGGATGAGGCCAGGTCGACGCCGCGGTGCCCGGCCGCCCAGGGGGACGGAGGAGGATCCCAGCCGCGCAGCACGGTGGGCCGTATCCCCGCCGGCCCCGCCACAGGCCAGGACCGTTCCCCAGCGGATGGCCCGGTGCTTGGCTCGGCGCGGGCGGGATGCCCAAGAAGTCCTGCAGCCTCAGCCGCCGCCGGTGCCCCAGGACGTCCCGCCCGCTCGTCGTGTTCGCCGGCTCGGGAGTGCCCCGTGCCGCCACCCCCTTCCGAGCCCCTGGCCCCTGCCGCGCCCGCAGGTCCCTGTGCCGACCGGCCAGCGGTCAGCATCGTCGTTGCATGCGGTCCGCGCTCCACCGTCGCATGCGACCCGCGCTCCACCGTCGTGCCCATGGGCGGGGCGGCGGCAGCGTGCGCGAAGCCCGAGCCCAGGAAGGCGAGTACCGCGGCCGTGGCCGGGGCCAGCAGCACCTCCACGGCGCGGGCCGGGAAGAAGCAGCTCGGGCCGGATGCGCGAGGCTCCGCGGGCGGGGCCGGAGGCCGTAAGGGCGGCGCGGGCCGGCGGAGGCGACAGCCGGAGCGGGGACGGGTGAGGGGAACGGGGACGGGGACTGAGCGCGGGTGGCTGAACGCTTCCGCCTGCACGGCGGCGAGCGGTCGTCGGGAACCGGAGCGGGAGCCGGGGGCGAGGCCGGCGAAGGTGGGAAGGCCTCTGGTCGGGCCGGAGGGTGGTGGTGGGTTCCGTCGGGTGTGTCGTCGCATGTTCCGACGGTGGCGCAGGACGCCGGGGCGTGGGGATCTTGGTGCGGAGCTGTGGAGGGAGGGCCGGTTGTGGACAACGGTGTCACCCACTCGGGGTGCGAAAAGGTGCGTGTCGCCCGGTGCATCGCCCGTCCCGTACACTTCTGGTGGCGATCCGGGTCACCGGGTCGACTTCGCACGCCCCGCCGTCAGTGCACCAGTCCCGTTCGGGCAGCACGACGGCCGCGCTCCTCGGTCCTCGGACGGCTCCGCACGGTGCCTTCCCCGGCAGGCGCGTCGGGGCGTCAGGCACCGCGGCCGACCGGCCGCAGTGGAACCGAGAACAACAAGGAGTACGGCCATGGCCGTCGTCACGATGCGGGAGCTGCTGGAGAGCGGCGTCCACTTCGGGCACCAGACCCGCCGCTGGAACCCGAAGATGAAGCGCTTCATCTTCACCGAGCGCAACGGCATCTACATCATCGACCTGCTCCAGTCGCTGTCGTACATCGACCGCGCCTACGAGTTCGTCAAGGAGACCGTCGCCCACGGCGGCTCGGTCATGTTCGTCGGCACGAAGAAGCAGGCCCAGGAGGCCATTGCCGAGCAGGCGACCCGCGTGGGCATGCCCTACGTGAACCAGCGCTGGCTCGGCGGCATGCTGACCAACTTCTCGACCGTCTACAAGCGCCTGCAGCGCCTGAAGGAGCTCGAGCAGATCGACTTCGAGGATGTGGCCGCCTCCGGCCTCACCAAGAAGGAGCTCCTCGTCCTCTCCCGCGAGAAGGCCAAGCTGGAGAAGACCCTCGGTGGTATCCGCGAGATGCAGAAGGTGCCCAGCGCCGTCTGGATCGTGGACACCAAGAAGGAGCACATCGCCGTCGGTGAGGCGCGCAAGCTCAACATCCCGGTCGTCGCGATCCTCGACACCAACTGCGACCCGGACGAGGTCGACTACAAGATCCCGGGCAACGACGACGCGATCCGCTCCGTCACCCTGCTCACCCGCGTGATCGCCGACGCCGTCGCCGAGGGTCTCATCGCCCGCTCCGGTGCCGCCACCGGCGACCAGAAGCCCGGCGAGAAGGCCGCTGCCGCCGAGCCGCTGGCCGAGTGGGAGCGCGACCTGCTCGAGGGCGAGAAGAAGGCTGACGACGAGGCCCCCAAGGCCGAGGAGAAGCCCGCCGAGGCCCCCGCCGCCGAGGCCGAGAAGCCGGCCGACGCCGAGAAGCCGGGCGAGCAGGCCTGACCCGCAGCATCCGGTTGACGACGGCGGGGGAGGGCGCCACCAGCGCCGCCCCCGCCGTCCACCCGTAGATCTTTCGACTTCGAGATTTCGAGAAGAGATTCACAGACCATGGCGAACTACACCGCCGCTGACGTCAAGAAGCTCCGCGAGCTCACCGGCGCCGGCATGATGGACTGCAAGAAGGCCCTGGACGAGGCCGAGGGCAACGTCGACAAGGCCGTCGAGGCGCTGCGCATCAAGGGCCAGAAGGGCGTCGCCAAGCGCGAGGGCCGCTCCGCCGAGAACGGCGCCGTGGTCTCCCTGATCGCCGACGACAACTCCTCCGGCGTCATCGTCGAGCTGAAGTGCGAGACGGACTTCGTCGCCAAGGGCGAGAAGTTCCAGGCCGTCGCCAACCAGATCGCCGCGCACGTCGCGAAGAGCGCCCCGGCCGACATCGAGGCCCTGCTCGCCTCCGAGATCGAGGCCGGCAAGACCGTCCAGGCGTTCGTCGACGAGGCCAACGCCACCCTGGGCGAGAAGATCGTCCTGGACCGCTTCGCGCAGTTCTCCGACGGCTACGTGCTGGCGTACATGCACCGCACGATGCCCGACCTTCCCCCGCAGATCGGTGTGCTCGTCGAGCTCGACAAGGAGAACGCCGAGGTCGCCAAGGGTGTCGCGCAGCACATCGCCGCCTTCGCCCCGAAGTACCTCGCCAAGGACGACGTCCCGGCCGAGGTCGTCGAGGCCGAGCGTCGCGTCGCCGAGGAGACCACCCGCGCCGAGGGCAAGCCCGAGGCCGCGCTGCCGAAGATCGTCGAAGGCCGCATCAACGGCTTCTTCAAGGACGCGACGCTGCTCGGCCAGCCGTACGCGCTCGACAACAAGAAGTCCGTCGAGAAGGTCCTCCAGGAGGCCGGTGTCACCCTGAAGCGCTTCTCGCGCATCAAGGTCGGCATCTGAGCCTGTCGCGAAGGCAGCGAATGACCTACGACCCCGCTAGGGTCGTACGCAGTCGGCCGCTCACCGGCCGGCCGCAGATGTGACGAGGAGGCCATTGCCGCAGAGGGATCTGGACCAGACCCACGGCAATGGCCTTCTTCGTATGTGCACGAGGAGAGCTCAATGATTCACGGTGCCGACGGCGCGCACACAGACCATGCCGGTCACGGCGGCAGGCGACGCTTCCTGCTGAAGCTGTCGGGCGAAGCGTTCGCCGGCGGCGGCGGCCTGGGCGTCGACCCCGACGTCGTGCACGCGATGGCCCGCGAGATCGCCGCCGTGGTGCGCGACGGCTACGAGATCGCCGTCGTGATCGGCGGCGGCAACTTCTTCCGCGGCGCGGAACTCCAGCAGCGTGGTATGGACCGGGCACGCTCCGACTACATGGGCATGCTCGGCACGGTCATGAACTGTCTGGCGCTCCAGGACTTCCTGGAGAAGGAGGGCATCGACTCCCGTGTCCAGACGGCCATCACCATGGGGCAGGTCGCCGAGCCGTACATCCCGCTGCGCGCGGTGCGCCACCTGGAGAAGGGCCGGGTCGTCATCTTCGGCGCGGGCATGGGCATGCCGTACTTCTCCACCGACACCACCGCCGCCCAGCGTGCCCTGGAGATCGACGCCGAGGCCATGCTGATGGGCAAGAACGGGGTGGACGGGGTCTACGACTCCGACCCCAAGAAGAACCCGGACGCGGTCAAGTTCGACGCGCTCGAATACGGCGAGGTCATCACCCGCGACCTGAAGATCGCCGACGCCACCGCCATCACCCTGTGCCGGGACAACAAGCTCCCGATCCTCGTGTTCGAACTGCTCGCCGAGGGCAACATCGCGCGCGCGGTGAAGGGTGAGAAGATCGGCACGCTCGTCAGCGATCAGGGCACTCGGGCCTGACGGCCCCAACTGCCGTGGTTCCGTACGGGCATCGGCCTGTACGGGCGGCAACTCCCTACCGGGGGCGGACCCCGGTACGGGGATGGACAACTGCCTGCCGGTCGGACACCGTGCAGGAGAAGACGTGCGGCAGGGGCGAGGCTCTGCTTCTTACCGAAAAGACCAGGAGCAAGTGGTGATCGAAGAGATCCTCCTCGAGGCCGAGGAGAAGATGGAGAAGGCCGTCGTGGTCGCCAAGGAGGACTTCGCCGCGATTCGCACCGGGCGTGCGCACCCGGCGATGTTCAACAAGATCGTGGCGGACTACTACGGCGCCATGACGCCGATCAACCAGCTGGCGTCGTTCTCGGTGCCCGAGCCGCGGATGGCCGTGGTGACCCCGTTCGACAAGAGCGCGCTGCGCAACATCGAGCAGGCCATCCGCGACTCCGACCTCGGCGTCAACCCGAGCAACGACGGCAACATCATCCGGGTGACCTTCCCGGAGCTGACCGAGGAGCGCCGCAAGGAGTTCATCAAGGTCGCCAAGAACAAGGGCGAGGACGCGAAGATCTCGATCCGCAGCGTGCGCCGCAAGGCCAAGGAGACCCTCGACAAGCTCGTCAAGGACAAGGAATCCGGCGAGGACGAGGTGCGCCGCGCCGAGAAGGAGCTCGACGACACCACCGCGAAGTACGTCGCGCAGGTGGACGAGCTCCTCAAGCACAAGGAATCCGAGCTCCTCGAGGTCTGATGAACGAGTCTTCCTGGGGGGCCCCGCCCGGCGCCGGTCAATGGGGACCGCCCGATCACGGACCGGCCTCCTCGCTTCGAGGGGTGGCGCCCCCCGTCCCGGCGGGTCCCGTGTACGACTGGGGCGACGCGGCGCAGACTCGGCCCATGCCCCTCGTGCCCGGGCCAGGCGGACACCAGGACGACGACCGGGAACATCGGGACACCCGGGAAAACCGGGATCACCTGGACGGCCGGGGGGCTGCTCGCCTGAGCGGCCCCCTGTTCCGCGACGAAAAGCCGCAGGAGCCCATGCCCACCTCTCGTTCCGGGTCCGACAGCTCGCCGGACTCAGAGAAGCCGAAGAAGAAGAGCGCGGGCCGCAACCTCCGTGCCGCGATAGGGGTAGGCGTAGGCCTCGGCGTGATCATCATTGCGTCGCTCTTCGTCTACAAGCCTGTCTTCATCGGCGTGATAGCGATCGCTGTCGTCGTGGGCCTGTGGGAGCTGACCTCGCGGCTGGCCGAGCGCAAGGACATCAAGGTGCCGCTGGTGCCGCTCGCGGTCGGCGGCACCGCCATGGTGGTCGCCGGATACGTGCGTGGCGCCGAGGGCGCCTGGGTGGCGATGGCGCTCACCGCGCTCGCCGTGCTCGTCTGGCGGATGACCGAGGCGCCCGAGAACTATCTGCGGGACGTCACCGCCGGTGTCTTCGCGGCGTTCTACGTGCCGTTCCTCGCGACGTTCGTGGCGCTGATGCTCGCGGCCGAGGCCGACGGGGCGCTGCGGGTGCTGACCTTCCTGCTGCTGACGGTCGTCAGTGACACCGGCGCGTACGCGGTCGGCTGGCGGTTCGGCAAGCACAAGCTGGCACCGCGCATCAGCCCCGGCAAGACCCGCGAGGGACTCGTCGGCGCGGTGCTCTTCGCGATGGTGGCCGGCGCGCTGTGCATGGAATTCCTGATCGCGCACGGCGCCTGGTGGCAGGGCCTGCTGCTCGGACTTGCGGTCGCGGCCAGCGCCACCCTCGGTGACCTCGGCGAATCCATGATCAAGCGCGATCTGGGCATCAAGGACATGGGCACCCTGCTCCCCGGTCACGGCGGGATCATGGACCGTCTCGACTCCCTGTTGCCGACCGCGCCCGTCGTCTGGCTGCTGTTCGTGATCTTTGTGGGAGCCGGCTGACGGCAGGGAATCCCGTAGCGGGGAGCGGAGCCGGGTTCAGGGGCTCCGCTCCCCCGCTTCCTTTTGTGCAGCACGGGCTTGGTGACGTGCGTGAGGGGGCTTCCGCGCCGAGCGGGGGCCCCTTTTCGTGCCCCCGGCCCGGGGGAAATCGGATGCCGGGGTCGGGGGACCGCGGCATAAAGTGGACATCACACCCCGAAGCCGTTCCGGCGGCCTTCGGGACACTCCCTGACACGAATGAGGAGGTGGCGTGATCAAGAAGCGCTGTGCCGCTGCCGGTGCTGCCTGACGGGGGACGGCGCCGACGTCAGTGAGGCCGGACCGACACCTACCGGCGGCACGTGGGGAGGCCCGCGTGACAGTGACCGGGACAAATCGACAAACCCGGTCGTGGTCCGGATTCAGGGATGCGAGCACGCCCTGATGAAGCTGGAGCCGGAAGTAATCGCCCGCCCGAGAAGCGGCGGTGAACCGCGTCCCTCGCCGGCCGAGCCTGAGACCCCTGAACAGGGGGAGAGCCAACGGAACCCTGCGCCTCCGAGTTGAAGATCCCTTCGACTCGCCGAGGAGCAGCACCATCAGCAGAACCACCGAGAACACCGGCTTTACCTGCAGCAACTGCGGGGAAGAGGTCGCGCCCCTGGTCAACGGGGGCTACCGCAACCACTGCCCGCGGTGCCTGCACTCACGTCATGTGGACGTCCGGCCCGGAGACCGTGCCAGTGACTGCCGCGCGCTGATGCGCCCGGTGGCCGTCGACCACCACTCCACCAAGGGCTACATGATCGTCCACCGCTGCACCGGCTGCGGCGTCCGGCGTCGCAACCGCATGGCCCACGATCCCCACCAGGGCGACGACCTCGACCAGGTCCTCGCCGTGCTGCACACGGGGCTCAGCCGGCACGAAGCAGGCCGGTCCGCCCGGCACCGGAGGCTCGTCTGACGCCTCGCGGTCCCCGCCTCGGCGGGGACCGCCCGCCTGCCGAACAGGTCGCCGACGCGTACGCTGGCGCATGTGACGCGCCTGATCGTGGCAGCAGGAGGAGGCGGCGACGCCGTTGCCGCAGCGATGCTGGACGCCGCTCTCCACGGTGACGAATCTCCGGCAGTAGTGCTCACCTACGCATGGGACCGCCTCCTGGTCGACCCCGTTCCCGGCCCCAGAGGACCGGCCAACTTCACCGGCCTCCGTCCTCTCACCCGAAGCGTCCGGACCGTCCCCGCCGACGCGACCCCGATCGCCCCCGCGGGTTCGACACTTCCCGGACTGGCGGCGGAGCTCCCGCAGACCTTCGCGCTCACCGACCCGCACCACGGCGCCGAGGGAATCGTCCGCCAACTCGAAGAGCTCGTACAGCACTTGGAGCCGGAGACGGTCGACCTCCTGGACGTGGGCGGAGACATCCTCGCCCGGGGCGACGAGCCCACCCTCCGCAGCCCCCTCGCCGACGCCCTCACCCTCGCGGCCTGCTGCGAACTCAACTACCCCGTACGGCTCCTGGTCGCCGGCCCCGGCCTCGACGGCGAACTCCCCGCCGACGTCCTCCGTGACCGCCTCGGCCCCGTCGCCCTGACCCTCACCGCCGAGCACGTCATGCCCGTCAGCTCGGTCCTGGAGTGGCACCCCTCCGAGGCCACGGCCATGCTGGCCGCCACGGCACGAGGCGCCCGCGGCCGGTGCGACGCACGGGACGGCGGCCTGCCGGTCCCACTCACCGACGACGGCCCCGTCGTCCACGAGGCCGACCTCGACGAGGCGCTGAACCGCAACCAGCTCGCCCGCGCCATCCTCGCCACGGAGAACCTGCACCAGGTCGAGCAGTACAGTCGCGAGATCTGCGGCTTCTCGGAGATCGACCACGAGCGGAAGCAGGCGAGTCGGCTGGGCAGCCGGCCCGCCCGGAAGCCGGACCCGGAAGCGGTCCTCCATCAGCTCGACGGCTTCGAGGCCGACGCCCGGAGCCGCGGCATCACGCACACCACGTTCCGCCGGCTCGCCGAGGCGTGCGGACTCGGCGGCAACCAGGGCCAGGACCTCAGGGAACTGCTGATCGGCATCCGCCCGGGGCAGTACGAGGCTCCGCTGTGGCGCATCGCGTCCGGAGCGTGAACCGCGGCCGGCGGGGGCTCGACTCGGCGGGTACCACCGTGAGCACACCTCCAGAGGGTCCCGGCCGCAGGCCAACGGGGGACATGCTCCGATATCGACTGCGCGCGCAACAAGCGACGCGCCGCCCGCTGTCAGCGGGCGGCGCGTCGAGACGTAGGGCAACCGTCACGGGGCGGGCCTGTGAGACCGGGCCCCATCGGGCAGGCCGGCTCTCAGCGCCTGTGGCGGAACCCCTCGTCGTGGAAGCGATGGTGGTGAACATCGCCGTTGATGCAGGTGTTCCCGAAGGCCGGATTCAGCGCAGAGACGATGTTGATGGTGTTCCCGCAGACGTTGATCGGGATGTGGATCGGCACCTGGACGTTGTTGCCGGAGACGATGCCCGGGGACCCGACCGCGCCGCCGCCCGCATGGGCGTCGGCCGAGGCCACGCCGGCCATGCCTGTGACGGCCACCCCGGCAGCGACGGTTGCCACGAGTGCCTTCGCGATACGCGACATGCTCTCTCGTCCTTTCACGTATGACGTCAGATCACGCTCCCGCCCATGAGATACGGCAGGGGCTCGGATCAACGCGCGAATGACCGATATGTCGCGTAATGCTCACCGGACAGGTGAATGCGCGGAGTGCGTGCGGCCCTGGCGGTGCGACCGGGCCGTGCAAGCCGGGCCGACGAAGACGAAGGGCATCCGAGGGTGATCGTTGCCTCACCGCTCCCACCTGGGTCGGGTCAGATGATCTGCCACACTGGACCCACCATGCCTGCACCCGGAGAACTTACTTTCGTTGCGCCGCGCGGGGCCAAGAAGCCGCCGCGGCACCTTGCTGATCTCACTCCTGACGAGCGTCGCGAAGCGGTGGCCGCGATCGGGGAGAAGCCGTTCCGCGCCAAGCAGTTGTCGCAGCACTACTTTGCCCGTTATGCGCATGATCCGGCGCAGTGGACGGACATCCCGGCGGCGGCGCGCGAGAAGCTGGCGGGCGCGCTGCTGCCGGAGCTGATGAAGGTCGTGCGGCACATCTCGTGCGATGACGACACGACCCGCAAGACGCTGTGGAAGTTGCATGACGGGACGCTCGTCGAGTCGGTGCTGATGCGCTACCCGGACCGGGTCACCATGTGCATCTCCTCGCAGGCCGGCTGCGGAATGAACTGTCCGTTCTGTGCGACGGGGCAGGCGGGGCTGGACCGGAATCTGTCGACCGCCGAGATCGTGCACCAGATCGTCGACGGGATGCGTGCGCTGCGCGACGGCGAGGTGCCCGGCGGGCCGGCGCGGCTGTCCAACATCGTCTTCATGGGGATGGGGGAGCCGCTCGCCAACTACAAGCGGGTGGTCGGGGCGATCCGGCGGCTGACGGATCCCGAGCCGGACGGGCTGGGGCTGTCGCAGCGGGGGATCACCGTTTCCACGGTCGGGCTGGTGCCGGCGATGCTGCGGTTCGCCGACGAGGGCTTCAAGTGCCGGCTGGCCGTGTCGCTGCACGCCCCGGACGATGAGCTGCGGGACACGCTCGTCCCCGTCAACACGCGCTGGAAGGTGCGTGAGGTGCTGGACGCGGCGTGGGAGTACGCGGAGAAGTCCGGGCGGCGGATTTCGATCGAGTACGCGCTGATCCGGGACATCAACGACCAGGCGTGGCGCGGTGACCTGCTGGGCCGGCTGCTGAAGGGCAAGCGCGTCCATGTGAACCTCATTCCGCTGAACCCGACTCCCGGGTCGAAGTGGACCGCCTCGCGTCCGGAGGACGAGCTGGCGTTCGTGCGGGCCATCGAGGCGCACGGGGTGCCGGTGACCGTCCGTGACACCCGTGGTCAGGAGATCGACGGCGCCTGCGGGCAGCTCGCGGCCTCGGAACGCTGACCGCTCGCTGGTACTGTGTGATCGAACAAATGCACATTCCGACAGGGGAGCGCCACAGCGCTGAGAGTGCGGAAGCGCCGTAGTCCTACGGTGCCCGCAGACCCTTGAACCTCGCCCGGGTCATGCCGGGTAGGAAGTTCGGTCGTCACTCATGCTGTTGTGCCCTGCCCGAAGTTCCCTCCGTATGTCCGCGGATGTACGGAGGGAACTTCGGGCAGGGCCGCGTCTCGTCCTGGTCAGCCAGGAGGACATTCAGTGAGCACCACCACAAGGATCACCGCGGCAGGGCTTGCCGCTGCCATGGGCATGACCGCGCTGACCGCCTGCGGTACGTCGGGGGGCGACAGCGCGGACGCCAAGACCGTCACGCTGGTCAGCCATGACTCGTTCCTCATGTCCAAGTCCGTGCAGGCCGCGTTCGAGAAGCAGAGCGGCTACAAGATCCGGTTCCTCAAGGGCGGGGACGCCGGCAAGGCCGTGAACCAGGCGATCCTGTCCAAGGACAATCCGCAGGGCGATGTGTTCTTCGGCATCGACAACACCCTGCTCTCGCGGGGTCTGGACGAGGACCTCTTCAGCCCGTACGAGGCCAAGGGCCTCTCGCACGTCCCGGCCGATCTGCAGCTGGACAAGGCCCGGCACCGCGTCACCCCGCTCGACTACGGCGACATCTGCGTCAATTACGACCGCGGCTACTTCGCCCGGCACAAGATCGCGCCGCCGAAGACCTTCGACGATCTGATCAAGCCCCGGTACAAGGGGCTGCTCGTCACGGAGAACTCGGCGACCTCCTCGCCGGGGCTCGCCTTCCAGCTCGCCACCGTCGCCGCGTACGGCAATGGGGGCACCTCCCGGACGAAGTCTGGGGGAGGCTGGGGCAACTACTGGAAGAAGCTCAAGGCCAATGGCGTCGAGGTCGTCGACGGCTGGGAGCAGGCCTACAACCAGCGCTTCTCGGGGTCCGCGGCGAGCAAGGGCAAGGGGGACAAGCCGCTGGTGGTCTCCTACGCCTCCAGCCCGCCGGCCGAGGTGCTCGGGAAGAAGCCCGCGCCCCGGCAGGCACCGACCGGCGTCGCCACCGGCACCTGCTTCCGGCAGATCGAATTCGGCGGCCTGCTGAAGGGCGCGAAGAACGAAAAGGGCGGCAAGGCGCTGCTGGACTTCCTGCTGAGCAGGCAGTTCCAGGAGGACGAGCCGCTGCAGATGTTCGTCAACCCGGCCCGTGCGGACGCCAAGGTGCCGGAGCTGTTCACGAAGTACGGCGCCACGATCGACAAGCCGGCGACGCTGGATCCGGAGACGATCAGCAAGAACCGCGAACAGTGGATCAAGCAGTGGTCCTCGCTCGTTCTGAAGTAGCCCGCACCCGCGGCCGCGGGCCCGCGAAGGGGACGGCGGTGCGGCTGGGCCTGATGGCCGTGCCGCTCGCCTTCTTCGCGCTGTTCTTCGCCTATCCCGTCGTGGCGATCGTCGGGCGGGGGCTGAAGGAGGGCGGAGAGTGGCAGTTCGGCCGGTTCGGTGCCGTGCTGAGCGAGCCGGATGTCGTGCAGGTGCTGTGGTTCACCGTCTGGCAGGCGGCCGCCTCGACCGTGCTGACGCTGCTGGTCGCGCTGCCCGGCGCGTATGTCTTCGCCCGCTTCGACTTCCCCGGCAAGCAGCTGCTGCGGGCGGTGGTGGCGGTGCCGTTCGTGCTGCCGACCGTCGTCGTCGGCACGGCCTTCCTGGCGCTCGTCGGGCGGGGCGGACTGCTGGACGAGCTGTGGGGGGTGCGCCTGGACACCTCGGTGTGGGCGATCCTGCTGGCGCATGTCTTCTTCAACTACGCGGTGGTCGTCCGCACCGTCGGCGGCCTGTGGGGGCAACTCGATCCGCGGCAGGAAGAGGCGGCGCGGGTGCTGGGGGCCGGGCGGTTCGCGGCCTGGCGGCGGGTGACGCTGCCCGCGCTGGGCCCGGCCGTCGCGGCCGCCGCGCTGATGGTCTTCCTCTTCACCTTCACCTCCTTCGGTGTGGTGCAGATCCTGGGCGGGCCCACCTTCTCCACGCTGGAGGTGGAGATCTACCGGCAGACCGCGGACTTCCTGGACCTGCCGACGGCCGCGGTGCTCACGCTCGTCCAGTTCGCCGCGGTCCTGGGCGTGCTGGCGCTGCATGCGTGGACCGTGCGCCGCCGGGAGTCCGCGCTGCGGCTGGTGGACGCGTCGCGGACCGCCCACCGGCCGCGCGGCGGCGGCCAGTGGGCGCTGCTGTGGGGCACGCTCGCCGTCATCACCGTCCTGCTGCTGGTGCCGCTGGTGGTGCTGGTGGAGCGGTCGTTCGCCGGGCCGGACGGCTACGGAACGGTCTTCTACACCTCGCTGCGGTCCGCCGCGGCCGCCGACAGCACCTTCGCCGTCGCGCCCCTGGAGGCCCTGTGGAATTCGCTCGCCTACGGGGCCGCGGCCACGGTGATCGCTCTGGTGGTGGGCGGGCTGGCGGCCGCCGTCCTGACGCTGCCCCGGCTGCGGAGCGGCCCGTCCGGACGGACGCCCGCGATCAGCCGGTTCGTCCGCGGCTTCGACGCCCTGCTGATGCTGCCGCTCGGGGTCTCCGCGGTGACCGTCGGCTTCGGATTTCTGATCAGCCTCGACACCCCGCCGCTCGACCTGCGTGCCTCGTGGTGGCTGGTCCCGCTCGCCCAGGCGCTGGTGGGGGTGCCGTTCGTGGTCCGGACGATGCTGCCGGTCCTGCGGGCGGTCGATTCCCGGCTGCGGGAGGCCGCCGCCGTGCTCGGCGCCTCGCCCTGGCGGGTGTGGCGCGAGGTCGACCTGCCGCTGGTACGGCGGGCGCTGCTGATCGCCGCGGGCTTCGCCTTCGCGGTGTCGCTCGGCGAGTTCGGGGCGACCGTCTTCATCGCGCGGCCGGACCGGCCGACGCTGCCGGTCGCCGTGGCCCGCCTGCTGGGGCGGGCGGGGGAGACCAACTACGGGCAGGCGATGGCGTTGTCGACCATCTTGATGGTGGTGTGTGCCGGCGCCCTGCTGGTGCTGGAGCGCCTGCGCCCCGTCGACCACTCCGGGGAGTTCTAGATGACGACAGAGGACACCAGCACACGGGCGCCGGAGCTGCTGCGGCTGGGCGGGGTGACCGTCCGCTTCACCGCGGCCGGGCGGCCCGCGCTCGACGCGGTGGACCTGGACGTCTCCGCGCAGGAGATCGTCTGCGTCCTGGGGCCGAGCGGCAGCGGCAAGTCCACCCTGCTGAGGGTGGTCGCCGGTCTCCAACCCGCCGACGCCGGGCAGGTGTTGCTGGAGGGGCGGGAGCAGCGGGGGGTGCCCGCGCACCGGCGCGGCGTCGGCCTGATGTTCCAGGACCACCAGCTCTTCCCACAGCGCGATGTCGAGGGCAATGTCGCCTTCGGGCTGCGGATGCGGGGGGCCTCGCGCGCCGACCGGGAGCGTACGGTCACCGAACTCCTGGACCTCGTGGGGCTGCCGGGCGCCCAGCGGCGGGCCGTGGCCTCGCTGTCCGGCGGTGAGCAGCAGCGGGTCGCGCTGGCCCGCGCGCTGGCCCCCCGTCCCCGGCTGCTGATGCTGGACGAGCCCCTCGGGCAGCTCGACCGCGGGCTGCGCGAACGGCTGGTCGTCGAACTCCGGCGGCTCTTCCGGGAGTTGGGCACGACCGTGCTCGCCGTCACGCACGACCAGGGCGAGGCCTTCGCGCTCGCCGACCGGGTCGTGGTGATGCAGGACGGCCGGATCGCACAGAGCGGCACCCCGCTGGAGGTCTGGCAACGGCCCGCCTCGGAATTCGTCGCCCGCTTCCTCGGCTTCGACAACGTGGTGGAGGCGACGGTGCAGGGCGAGGTGGCCGCCACCCCCTGGGGCAAGGTGCCGGTCCCGGACGGGACCGCGGACGGGCCCTGCCGCCTGCTCGTCCGCCCGGCCGGGGTGCGGCTGACGGCGGCCCCGGACGGCCTGCCGGCCACGGTCGCGGCCCGGACGTTCCGCGGCACCCATGTCGCGCTGCTGCTGGACCCCGCCGCCGGACCGCAGATCGAGGCGGCCTGCACCCTGCGGGACGCGCCCGAGGTGGGCGAGCGGGTGGGCCTCGCCTTCGCCGCCCCGGACGTGGTGGTGCTGGACGCCGGGGCGCCGGCGGGCTGAGTCCGACGCACGGAGGGCGCCGGCCGGGAGCCGGTCCTCGGTGTCCTCAGCAGCCGGGTTCTTCTCCGTAGCAGCCCGGTCGGTCTCCGTGGGCCGGTGTTCCCCGTGGGCCGTCGCCTCAGCGCGCCGCCGTCTCGGCGGGCCGCTCACCGGCCGGTGCCGGGTCCGGCTGCGCCCCCGCCTCGGGCTCGCCGAACCACGCGACCGCGACGGCCCCGGCCACCGCCACCACGAAGCCCAGGACGGCGACCCAGGCGAAGCCCGGCCGGGAGGAGTCGCCCAGCCACAGCACCCCGAGAATGCCGGGGATCACCGTCTCGCCCACCACCAGCGCCGCCGTCGCGCCGTTCACCGAGCCGAGCTGGAGGGCGACGGTGTGCAGATACATCCCGCCGATACCGGCGACGCCGATCGCGTACAGCGCGGGGTCGCCGAGCAGGGACGGCAGATCGAAGGGGGCCATCCCGTTCAGCACCCGGACCCCGATGCCGAGCGCGCCGAAGCCCAGGCCGGAGAAGAGCCCCGCGAGGATCGCCGCCCGCGCGCCGAGCAGCCGCACGACCACGGTGCCGCCGCCGATGAGGACGACGGAGGCGGCGAGCAGCCACCAGTGGGCGGCGAGCGGGGTGTGGCCGCTGCCCTCCGGCCCGGCGGCCGTGGCCAGCAGCACCAGCGCCGAACAGACCACGGCGATGGAGGTCCACTCGGCGCGGGTGAGCCGGATGCCGAGGAGCTTGACGCTCAATACGGCAGTGATCACGAGGTTGGCGCTGATCACGGTCTGCGAAAGGAACAGCGGCAGCAGCCGGGCCGCCAGCGCGCCGAGCCCGAACCCTACGAAGTCCAGCACCGTGCCCAGCATGAATTCCCAGGTCACGGCCGCCTTTGCGGTGGACGCCAGGCTGGGGCCGCCGTGCTGGGTGACACCGGAGGCGGAGGCCTTGGCCGCCTCCCGGCGGGCGGATTTGCGCGAGCCCAGCGCCTGCAGAACCGATCCCGTGCCGTAACCGGCCGATGCCGCCACGGCCGTCAGAAGACCGATGATCACCAAGAGCTCCGTTCGCCCGCTGTCGTTACTGCCGCTGCACTGCCGGACTGGCAGACGTGCATTCGGGGACCGGCGTTGCCTCGGGCGGGCAAAAGCACCTGTACGGCCGTCCGGTGGGAACGGCGGCGGGGTCCGGCGCGGAAGCGGGGAGCCCGCCGCGGCCGGATCAGGCCGGGGCGCCGGTGCCGAGGCGGGCCAGGGTCTCCGGGACCTCGTCCACCGAGTCGACCAGCGCGATCCGGTCCGCCATCGACCGCCCGGACGCGAGCGCCTGGAGCAGCGGCCAGGCGGGGAGCTTCTCGGTCCAGTGCGCGCGGTCCACCAGCACCATGGGGGTCGGCTCGCCCCGCGATCCGTAGTAGTTCGGGGTCGCGTTGTCGAAGATCTCCTGTACGGTCCCGGCCGCGCCCGGCAGGAACACCACACCGGCCCGGGAGCGCGCCAGCAGACCGTCCTCGCGCACCGCGTTGACGAAGTACTTCGCTATCCGGGAGGCGAAGGCGTTCGGCGGCTCGTGCCCGTAGAACCAGGTGGGGATGCCGACCGAGGTGCCGCCGTCCGGCCAGCCGCGCCGTATCTCGAAGGCGGCCCGGGCCCAGTCGGTGACCGACGGGGCGAAGTGCGGTGCCTTGGCGAGGATCTCCAGCGCCGAGTCGAGCATGCCGTCCTCGAAGGGCGCGGCGTACGCCCCGAGGTTCGCCGCCTCCATCGCGCCCGGTCCGCCGCCGGTCGCCACGGTCAGACCGGTGCGGGCGAGCTGCCGGCCGAGCCGGGCCGCACCCGCGTAGGCCGCGGAGCCGCGCTCCAGCGCGTGGCCGCCCATGATGCCCACCACCTGGGCACCGGCGAGGTCTTCGTCCAGGGCGTCGGAGACGGCGTCGTCGTGGATGCTGCGCAGCATCGAGGCGAAGATGTCGCCGTCGGCCTTGGTCTTCTGGAACCAGGCGTAGGTGCGGGCGTCCGGGGTGGCGTCGTAGCCGGCGTCGACCAGCCGCGCGAAGAGCTCGTCCGGTCCGTAGAGCCCGCCCCGGTAGGGATCGAACGGCAGGTCCGGTACGGGCGGGAAGACCAGGGCGCCGCCGGCACGTATCTTGGCGGCGGCGTCCTCCTCCATGGCGCAGCCGAGGAACACGGAATCCGAGGCGTCCGTGCTGAGCAGCGCGAACGTACGGTCCGTCAGATCGACCGACTGGACGCGGTGTCCGGCGAGACTGCCGGCCGCGATGACCCGGTCGAACTCCTCCAGGGACTCGATCTCGTGGTCGTGGTTGTCGTCGTGGGCGGGGGGACGGCGGGCGGCGAAGGCATGTGAATTCGACTGCACGTGCGTCATGTTAGGACCGCGGTGACGCCCCCCAGGGGCCAGGTGGCGGTCCGGGGCCGCGGTGTGCGGTGGGCCCCGTGCCGCCCGCCGCGCAGGTCCCCGGTCCCCGGCGCCCCGGGCCGTCCGCGGCCCCGGCGGGCCGGGCCCCCTCAGTGCACCAGGGGAAGGGTGGCCATCTCCGCGACCGTCCACGTCAGGGGCGCCAGGACGAGGACCAGGGCCAGGCCGCGCAGCGCCGCGGCGCGGTGGAGGACGGACGCGGAGGCGCCCAGCCTGCGGAGGGCGGCCGTGGTGTGGGCGCGGGCGGTGCGGGATTCCAGTGCGGCGGTGAGCGCGCTGGCGGTCACACAGGCGAGGACCACGGCCGCCCCGACCGCGGTGAGCGGCCCGAAGGGACGGGCGGGCGAGGCCTCGTAGACCTTCACGGCGGCGTACGCGGCGGAGCCGACCGCGCACAGCACACCCAGCGGGCGGCCGAGGCGGTGCGACTCCTCCTGGAGCACCCGCCCGGACAGCAGGCGCAGCGCGCCCGGCCGCCCGGCGCAGAGCAGCCGGCCGCACAGATGCACCAGCCCGGGACCGGCCAGGACCAGGCCGAACGCGGACAGCGCCCAGCCGGCCAGCACGCCGGGCGGGCTGCCGATCAGCCGGCCGGGCAGCGGCAGCAGCCCGCCGGGGGCGTGCGGGCCGGGGCTGGTGTACGCCTCGATCGCCAGGCCGGCCGCGGCCAGGGCGATGCCCCAGGGGAGACCGGAGGGCGGGGCGGTCCGGGGGCGGGCCGCGGTCTCGCGGGAGCCGTTCTCGTTGCGGGGCCGCAGGGCGACGGCGGTGGCGACCGCGGCGGTCAGCGGCACGGTCGCCAGCAGCAGGAGGGTGCCGGCGAGCGGCACCGGATGGCCCGCGCCGAGCAGGGCGGCGTCGATGCCGAGCGAGGCGGAGCTGCCCGGGCCGCCCAGGTCGCCGCGCAGCCGCAGGAAGGCCAGCAGCGCGAGGAGGACGCCGAGCAGACAGGTCAGTGCGGTGGAGGCCGTCGCGAGCAGGGTGAGGCGCAACGGGCCGAGGCCCGCCGCGGCCATCCCGCGCTGCAGACGGGCGGCGGGGTCCGTACGGGCGGTGGACACCGCGAACTGGGCGGTGGCCGCCAGCGGCGCCGCACACCACAGCAGGCGTACCAGGGACTGGTCGGTCGCGGACGGGTGGCCTGCGGCGTGGCCGACGGTGGAGAGCAGCAGGAACCCGGTGCCGGCCGCCGCGGCGGCGACGGCCAGCCGGCGCAGCAGGACGACGGGGTGCGAGCCGCGGGCTAGACGGAGAGCGAGCACGCTGCCCTGCTTTCC
Source organism: Streptomyces sp. TM32 (assembly GCF_004122755.1). Lineage (NCBI taxonomy): Bacteria > Bacillati > Actinomycetota > Actinomycetes > Kitasatosporales > Streptomycetaceae > Streptomyces > Streptomyces sp. TM32. Next base: position 13,523 of record NZ_SDIG01000066.1, on the reverse strand, counting down.
TCATCGGAGGAGCCGCTGGCGGCGGAGGCGGCGCTCGCCGGGCGGCCGTCGAGGAGCGCCAGGGTCCGGTCGGCGAGCGTGGCGACGTCCGGGTCATGGGTCGCCAGGACCACGGTGATCTGGTGCGAGCGGGCCGCGGTGGTCAGGGTGCGCAGCACCTGGGTGCCGTCGGCGCGGTGCAGCGGGGCGGTCGGTTCGTCGGCGAACAGCACCTGGGGGGTGGTCGCGAGCGCGCGGGCGATCGCGACGCGCTGGCGCTGGGACTGGTCGAGCTTGGCGGGGCGGCGGCCGGCGCACATGCCGACGTCGAGGCGGTCGAGCCATTCGAGGGCGGTGTGCTTGGCGGAGCGGGTGCCGGTGCCGCGGAGCAGCAGGGGGAGGGCGGCGTTCTCCCAGGCGGTGAGCTCGTGGACGAGGTGCGGTTCGGTGTCGATCCAGCCGAACCGGTCCAGGCGCAGCCGCTCCCGGCTGGGGGAGGAGAGGGTGTGCACGGGGGAGCTGTTGAACCAGACCTCGCCCTCGGTCGGGACGAGCTGGCCGGAGAGACATTTCAGCAGGGTGGTCTTGCCACTGCCGCGCGGGCCGGTGACGGCGAGGATCTCGCCTTCGCGGACGCCGACGGAGACTCCGGCGAGGGCGGAGGTGCCGCCGTGCGTGTGGTGCAGGCCGCGGGCCCAGAGAACGTCGTTGTCAGGCGGGGCCACCATCTGCGCACCTCTTGTTGTAGGCGTCGAATCGTTCCCCCGACCGGGTGAACGACCATGGAGGGTATCGGTCCCTAGCACGGTAAGTACTGGTGACCCCTGGTATTCGTGGCTTGGCAGCACAACGGCCCAGATTCACTCGTATGGCTTGAAGTGAGCGAATCTGGGCCGCTGGATGTTCAGTTGTCCCGGCGTGCGGGTGGGCGGTGCCGGGATGGTCAGAGCTTGGTCCAGGCCTCGGTGAGGACCGTGCGCAGGATCTGCTCGATCTCGTCGAAGACCGGCTGGTCGGCGACGAGCGGCGGGGCGAGCTGGATGACCGGGTCGCCACGGTCGTCGGCGCGGCAGTAGAGACCGTTGTCGTACAGCGCCTTGGAGAGGAAGCCGTACAGGACGCGCTCGGTCTCCTCTTCGTTGAAGGACTCCTTGGTGGTCTTGTCCTTGACGAGTTCGATGCCGTAGAAGAAGCCGTTGCCGCGGACGTCACCGACGATCGGCAGGTCGTGCAGCTTCTGCAGGGTGTTCAGGAAGTTGGCCTCGTTGTCGAGGACGTGCTGGTTGAGGCCCTCACGCGCGAAGATGTCGAGGTTGGCGACGCCGACGGCCGCGGAGACCGGGTGGCCGCCGAAGGTGTAGCCGTGCAGGAAGGTGTTGTCGCCCTGGTAGAACGGCTCGGCCAGGCGGTCGGAGATGATGCAGGCGCCGATCGGGGAGTAGCCCGAGGTCATGCCCTTGGCGCAGGTGATCATGTCCGGGACGTAGCCGAACTTGTCGCAGGCGAACGTGGTGCCCAGCCGGCCGAAGGCGCAGATGACCTCGTCGGAGACGAGCAGCACGTCGTACCGGTCGCAGATCTCGCGGACCCGCTGGAAGTAGCCGGGGGGCGGCGGAAAGCAGCCGCCGGCGTTCTGCACCGGCTCCAGGAAGACCGCGGCGACGGTCTCCGGGCCCTCGAAGAGGATCTGCTGCTCGATCTGGTCGGCGGCCCAGCGGCCGAAGGCCTCGGGGTCGTCGCCGTGGATCGGGGCGCGGTAGATGTTGGTGTTCGGGACCTTGTGCGCGCCGGGGACCAGCGGCTCGAAGGGAGCCTTCAGGCCGGGCAGACCGGTGATGGACAGGGCGCCCTGCGGGGTGCCGTGGTAGGCGACCGCGCGGGATATCACCTTGTGCTTCATCGGCTTGCCGACGAGCTTGAAGTACTGCTTGGCCAGCTTCCAGGCGGTCTCGACGGCCTCGCCGCCACCGGTGGTGAAGAAGACCTTGTTGAGGTCGCCGGGGGCCTCGTGGGCCAGGCGCTCGGCGAGCTCCACGGCCTTGGGGTGGGCGTAGGACCACACGGGGAAGAAGGCCAGCTCCTGCGCCTGCTTGTAGGCGGTCTCGGCGAGCTCGACCCGGCCGTGTCCGGCGTTGACCACGAAGAGGCCGGCGAGGCCGTCGATGTAGCGCTTGCCCTTGTCGTCGAAGATGTGGGTGCCCTCGCCGCGCACGATCGTGGGCACGGGGGCGTTCTCGTACGACGACATGCGGGTGAAGTGCATCCACAGGTGGTCGTAGGCCGTCTTGGAGAGGTCGCGACTCATTACTATCTCGTTCCCCAGGTGTAGGTCTGCTTCCGGAGCTTGAGGTACACGAAGCTCTCGGTGGTCCGGACGCCGGGAAGCGTGCGGATGTGCTTGTTGATCATTTCCAGCAGGTGGTCGTCGTCCTCGCAGACGATCTCGATGAGGAGATCGAAGGAGCCCGCGGTCATGACGACGTACTCGACCTCCTCCATGGCCGTCAGGGCGTCGGCCACGGGGTCGAGGTCGCCCTCGACGTTGATGCCGACCATTGCCTGCCGGCGGAAACCGACCGTGAGGGGGTCGGTGACCGCGACGATCTGCATCACGCCTTGGTCGAGCAGTTTCTGTACGCGCTGGCGTACCGCCGCTTCGGACAGGCCCACGGCCTTGCCGATCGCGGCATACGGACGGCGCCCGTCCTCCTGGAGCTGCTCGATGATCGCCAGGGAGACGGAGTCGATCGACGGAGTGCCGGTTCTGTCATGACTGTTTCGGGGAGGCGCCACGTCCTTCACTGTGCACGAGCCTCGTCTGTCTTGCAACCCTAAACCGATGAAATTAGTCGTGTCGCGATCGAAATTTCACCGATTCCGTTGTTACCGAGTGGCGGGTGTGTTGAAAACGTGGGTCGGGTGGCTAGGCTGGAGCCACATCACCGGACAACTGACTGAAGGGGGCGCACAGTGACCACCGCACTGCGTCGTCTGCGCAACTACATCGACGGGGAGTTCCGGGACGCCGCCGACGGGCGGACCACGGAGGTGGTCAACCCCGCGACGGGCGAGGCATACGCCACCGCCCCGCTCTCGGGCGCCGCCGACGTGGACGCGGCGATGGCTGCCGCCGAGGCCGCCTTCCCCGCGTGGCGCGACCTGATCCCCGCCGAGCGCCAGAAGGTCCTGCTCAAGGTCGCCGACCGCTTCGAGGAGCGGGCCGAGGAACTGATCGCTGCCGAGTCCGAGAACTGCGGCAAGCCGATCGCCCTCGTACGCTCCGAGGAAATCCCGCCGATGGTGGACCAGATCCGCTTCTTCGCGGGTGCCGCCCGGATGCTGGAGGGCCGCTCGGCCGGCGAGTACATGGACGGCTTCACCTCCATCATCCGCCGTGAGCCGGTCGGCGTCTGCGCCCAGGTCGCGCCGTGGAACTACCCGATGATGATGGCCGTGTGGAAGTTCGCCCCCGCGCTGGCGGCGGGCAACACCGTCGTCATCAAGCCGTCCGACACCACGCCGGCCTCGACGGTGCTGATCGCCGACATCATCGGCAGCGTGCTGGACGAACTGGGCCACTCCCGCGGCGTGTTCAACGTCATCTGCGGTGACCGTGAGACCGGTCGGCTGATGGTCGAGCACAAGGTCCCGGCGATGGCCTCGATCACCGGCTCGGTGCGTGCCGGTATGCAGGTCGCCGAGTCCGCCTCCAAGGACCTCAAGCGGGTCCATCTGGAGCTGGGCGGCAAGGCGCCGGTCGTCGTCTTCGAGGACACCGACATCCCCAAGGCGGTCGAGGACATCTCCGTCGCCGGTTACTTCAACGCCGGCCAGGACTGTACGGCCGCGACCCGGGTGCTGGTCCACGAGTCCATCCACGACGAGTTCGTCGCCGCGCTGGCCAAGGCCGCCTCGGAGACCAAGACCGGCGCGGTCGACGACGAGGACGTGCTCTACGGCCCGCTGAACAACGCCAACCAGCTCAAGCAGGTCAAGGGCTTCATCGAGCGGCTGCCCGCGCACGCCAAGATCGAGGCGGGCGGCGAACAGGTCGGCGAGAAGGGCTACTTCTTCGCCCCCACCGTCGTCTCGGGCCTCAAGCAGGACGACGAGATCGTCCAGCACGAGGTCTTCGGCCCGGTCATCACCGTCCAGTCCTTCTCCGACGAGAAGCAGGCGGTCCAGTGGGCCAACGGCGTCGAGTACGCGCTGGCGTCCTCGGTGTGGACCAAGGATCACGCCCGCGCGATGCGCATGTCGCGGAGCCTCGACTTCGGCTGTGTGTGGATCAACACCCACATCCCGCTGGTCGCCGAGATGCCGCACGGCGGATTCAAGAAGTCCGGCTACGGCAAGGACCTGTCGTCCTACGGTTTCGACGACTACACCCGCATCAAGCACGTGATGACCTCGCTGGACGGCTGAACCGGCAGGCACCACCGGGGAATTGGCTGCATCGGGCGGCACGCGGCACGCGGCGCCCGACACACCGTCGCGGGCGGAGGCCCGGCAAGGGACGCTCTGTCTCTTGCCGCCTCCGCCCGCGGCGCGTGAGAGTGCTCGCCATGGCTGATCTTTCGCGGCGTGTGCTGCTCCGGGGTGCGGGAGCGACAGGGGTGGCCGGGGCGCTGGCCGCCGTGACCGGATGCGGGGTGCCGCCCGCGTACGTCCGGGCGGCGGACCGCTCCGGCCCGGACCGGTCGGCGCGCGACCCCCGGCTCACCTTCGCGAACTGGCCGCTGTACATCGACGTCGACGACCACGACAAGCAGCGCCGGCCCACCCTGGAGGCGTTCGAGCGGCGCAGTGGAATCTCCGTCACGTACACCGAGGAGATCAACGACAACGACGAGTTCTTCGGCAAGATCGGCCCGGCGCTGATGAACCACCAGGGCACCGGCCGCGATCTGATCGTCATGAGCGACTGGATGTGCGCCCGCCTCGTGCGGCTGGGGTGGGTGCAGGAGATGGACCGGGCCGCCCAGCCGCACGTCGCCCGGTACCTCGATCCGCAGCTGCGCACCCCGCACTTCGACCCGGGCCGCGGGCACTCCGTGCCCTGGCAGTCCGGGATCACCGGTATCGCCTACAACCGCAGGAAACTCGGCCGGGAGATCAAGCACACCTCGGATCTGTGGCAGGACACGCTGCGCGGCCGGGTCACCCTGCTCTCCGGGCTCGATGAATCGTTCGCGATGCTGATGCAGGGCGACGGCGTCGACATCACCCGCTGGACGGCCGAGGACTTCCACCGGATGACCGACCGGATCCGCCGGCTGGTGCGCCGCGGCCACATCCGGCGGTTCACCGGCAACGACTACATCAAGGACCTCGACTCCGGGGACGTGCTCGCCGCCCAGGCCTACTCGGGCGATGTGATCCAACTGCAGGCCGACAACCCGGACATCGAGTTCGTGGTGCCGCAGGAGGGCGCCGAACTCTGGGCGGAGAGCCTGCTGATCCCCAACCTCGCCGCACACAAGCGCACCGCCGAGCGGCTGATCGACTACTACTACGAGCCGGCGGTGGCCGCGGAGCTGGCAGCCTGGGTCAATTACGTCTGCCCCGTACCGGCCGCGCGCGAGGTCCTCGCGTCCTCCAGGGACAAGGAGCGGGCCGCCCTCGCCGAGGATCCGCTGATCTTCCCCGACGACGCGATGCGGGGGCGGCTGGCCATCGCCCGCGACATCACCTCCACCGAGCGGACCGAGTTCGCCAAGGAGTGGAACGGGATCGTGGGGTTGTAGGGAATCCCGCCCGCCCGTCGTCCCGCCGGCCGCACCCGCGGCCGGCGGGACGACGGGCGGGCGGTCGGGGCGCCGGCCCTCGTGGTCAGGCGCGCCAGGACGCCGTGTACGTGTCGATCTCGGCCGACAGCCGGGCCTTCGCGGGGGCGTCCATGAAGGAGGCCTCGACGGCGTTCTTGGCGAGGGCGGCCACACCCTTCGTGTCCAGGCCCAACAGCCGGGCGGCGACGCCGTATTCGGTGTTGAGGTCGGTGCCGAACATCGGGGGGTCGTCGCTGTTGATGGTGACCAGCAGGCCCGCGTCGACCATCTCCTTGAGCGGGTGCTCGTCCAGGGTGCGCACCGCGCGGGTGGCGATGTTGGAGGTGGGGCAGACCTCCAGCGGGATGCGGTGCTCGGCGAGATGGGCCAGCAGCGCGGGGTCCTGGGGGGCGCTGGTGCCGTGGCCGATGCGCTCGGCGCCCAGCTCGCGGAGCGCGTCCCAGATCGTGCCGGGGCCGGTGGTCTCGCCGGCGTGCGGGACGGAGTGCAGTCCGGCCGCGCGGGCGCGGTCGAAGTAGGGCTTGAACTGCGGGCGCGACACCCCGATCTCCGGGCCGCCGAGGCCGAACGAGACCAGGCCCTCGGGCTGCAGGTCGCAGGCGATCCTGGCGGTCTCCTCCGCGGACGCCAGGCCCGCCTCGCCGGGGATGTCGAAGCACCAGCGCAGCACCACACCCAGCTCCGACTCCGCCGCCTTGCGGGCGTCCTCGATCGCCTCGACGAACGCGGCGTCGGGGATGCCGCGGCTGGTCGAGCTGAAGGGCGTGACGGTCAGCTCGGCGTAGCGGATCTGCTGCCGGGACATGTCCCGGGCGACCTCGTACGTCAGCAGCCGGACGTCCTCGGCGTCGCGGATCAGGTCCACGACGGAGAGGTAGACCTCGATGAAGTGCGCGAAGTCGCGGAAGGTGAAGTAGTCGACCAGGGCGTCGGGGTCGGTGGGGACGGCGGAATCGGGGTGGCGGGCCGCCAGTTCGGAGACGATACGCGGGGACGCCGATCCGACGTGGTGGACGTGCAGCTCCGCCTTGGGCAGGCCCGTGATGAAGGCATCGAGATCGGACAACGGTTCCTCCTGGTCAATGGGTGCGCCGGAGTGCGCGGAGGGGCCCGGCCATGCTATGCGGGGCGGGGCGGTCATGGTGCGGGGGCCGGCGCACGGGCCCGCAAGAGCGGCCCGGGGCCTGCCCTACGACTGCCTGCCCTGCACGTGCCCGCCCGCCTCTTCGCGCAGCCGGGCCTTGCCGGCCATCATCCAGTGCTCCGCGGTGGCGTAGTGGACACCGTCGACGGTGAAGGGGGAGGGCCACCACTGGCTGAAGCAACCGGCGCCGAGGCTGCCGTCGCGGCGCGGACTGTGGCTCCAGAAGAAGACGTACCTCGGGCGCTTCCCGGCGGCCGTCGCCCGGCGCAGCTCCTCGACCGAGCGCGGTCCGTCGGCGGGTCCGGCCGCTTCCCCCGTGGTGATCCCCGTGTGGTCGTGCATCATGCCGGGATTCTGTCAGCGGGCACTGACAACGTGTCGGGGGGCGTTGCCAGGCAAAGAACAGATTTCGTCGTGTAACCAAAAGGCAACAACGGAATCACTTGTTGAGGTTGCGTTCCTCTGCCAGGATCGGCCATCGATTCCGGAAATAGCTACGCCAGGCAGCGCCGCTGAGCGGCCCCGGCGCCCGGCGGAGGAGAGCACCATGGATCAGCGGTTCGATGCCACCGAGCGGTTCGCCGAGGGCGCGCAATTCATCGCAGGCAGTCTCCGGAGCGGCAGTTCCGGCCGTACCCAGGACGTCGTGGACCCGGCGACGGGCGAGACCGTGTACTCCTACGAACTCGCCGGCGAGGCGGAGGTGGACGCGGCCGTCGACGCCGCACGGCGGGCGTTCGCGGACTGGGGCGGCGCCACACCCGGCGAGCGCTCCGACACCCTGCACCGCTTCGCCGCCGCGCTCGCCGAGGACGCCGGCGACCTCGCCCGTGCCGAGTCGCTGAACTGCGGAAAGCCGATCAAGCTCAGCGAGGAGTTCGACGTACCGGGCTCGATCGACAACGCCGCGTTCTTCGCGGGCGCCGCCCGCCATCTGGAGGGCAAGGCGGCCGGGGAATACAGCCCCGACCACACCTCCGTGATCCGCCGCGAGCCGATCGGGGTCGTCGGCTCCATCGCGCCCTGGAACTACCCGCTCCAGATGGCCGCCTGGAAGGTGCTGCCGGCCCTCGCCGCGGGCAACACCATCGTCCTCAAGCCGGCCGAGATCACCCCCTTCACCTCGCTGCTGTTCGCGCAGGCCGCCCAGCGCGCGGGGCTGCCCGACGGAGCGCTCAACATCGTCTCCGGCGCCGGCCGGGACGCCGGTGAGCGCCTCGTCGGCCACCCCTCCGTCGCCATGACCTCCTTCACCGGCTCGACCGCCGTCGGCAAGCGGGTCGCGGAGATCGCCACCGGCACCGTCAAGCGGCTGCACCTCGAACTCGGCGGCAAGGCCCCCTTCGTCGTCTTCGACGACGCCGACCTGGAGGCCGCCGTCCACGGTGCGGTCGCCGGGGCACTGATCAACACCGGCCAGGACTGCACCGCCGCCACCCGCGCCTATGTCCAGCGCCCCCTCTACGACGCCTTCGTCAGCGGCGTCGCCGACCTGATGGCGACCGTGCGGCTCGGCGACCCCTTCGACCCGTCCACCGACCTGGGCCCGCTGATCTCGCACGCCCAGCGCGACCGGGTCGCCGGCTTCGTGGAACGGGCGCGCGCCTACGCCACCGTCGTCACCGGCGGCGAGGCCCCCGCCTTCGGCAACAACAGCGAGCTGGCCAAGGGCGCCTACTACCGGCCCACGCTGATCGCCGGAGCCGCCCAGGACAGCGAGATCGTGCAGTCCGAGATCTTCGGCCCGGTCCTGGTCGTGCTGCCCTTCGACAGTGACGACGAGGGCATCGCGCTGGCCAACGACACCCCCTACGGGCTGGCCGCTTCTGCCTGGAGCCGGGACGTCTACCGCACCGGCCGCGCCACCCGCGAGATCAACGCGGGCTGCGTCTGGGTCAACGACCACATCCCGATCATCAGCGAGATGCCGCACGGCGGCGCCAAGGCATCCGGCTTCGGCAAGGACATGTCGGCCTACTCCTTCGAGGAGTACACCCAGGTCAAGCACGTCATGTACGACAACACCGCGGTGGCACGGAAGGACTGGCACCGCACGGTCTTCGGGGACCGCCCGTAATGGACGTCCCACCCTTACGGCGGCGGGGCAGCCCCGCCGCCACCCCTGCGGCTCGCGCCGCGCGGCATCGTCATCACCGGCCGAGAGCCGGGTTCACCCCTGAAAGGGCACCGCCCATGGAGCACCACGAGCAGCCCGAGCCCCTGTCCCCGGTCGAACTCGCCGCCGTGCGCCGCAGTATGACCAACGGCCGGCTCGCCATGACCCGCCGCTCCCTGCTGCGCGCCGGCGGTGCCGTGGCGGCCGCGGCCGGCGGGCTGGGCGCCCTGACGGCGTGCGGGATCCCGCCCGCCGGCCGTACGGACGCCGGCCGGAGCGAGGACCACTCCGCGGCGGAGAAGCGTCTCAACTTCTCCAACTGGACCGAGTACATGGACGTCAGCAAGGACGGCAAGCACCGTCCCACGCTGGACCGCTTCACCCGCCGCACCGGCATCGCCGTCAAATACACCGAGGACATCAACGACAACGACGAGTTCTTCGGCAAGATCCAGGCCCAGCTCGCGGCAGGCCAGGACACCGGCCGCGATCTGATCGTGCTCACCGACTGGATGTGCGCCCGGATGATCTCCCTGGGCTGGATCCAGCAGCTGGACCCCGCCAATCTGCCGCACGCCTACGCCAACCTCTCGGCGCAGTACCGCGACCCCGCCTGGGACCCGGGCCGCGCGCACTCCTACGTCTGGCAGGGCATCCCGGCGATCATCGCGTACAACAAGAAAGCCACCGGCGGGAAGAAGGTCGACTCGGTCAGCCAGCTGCTGGAGGACCCGAAGCTCAAGGGGCGGGTCGGCTTCCTCTCCGAGATGCGCGACAGCATCGGGCTGACCCTGCTGGACATGGGCAAGCGGCCCGAGGACGTCACCGCGGACGACTACGACGCGGCCATCGCCCGGCTCCAGAAGGGCGTCGACTCCAAGCAGATCCGCCGCTTCACCGGCAACGACTACACCAACGACCTGGACAAGGGCGATCTCGCCGCCTGTGTGGCCTGGGCCGGTGACATCGTCCAGCTCCAGAGCGACAACCCGGACATCGCCTACGCCATCCCCAAGACCGGCTACATGACGTCCACCGACAACCTCATGGTGCCGAACAAGGCCCGCCACAAGCAGAACGCCGAACGGCTCATCGACTACTTCTACGAGCCGAAGGCAGCGGCCCGGCTCGCGGCGTACATCAACTACGCCTGTCCCGTCGACGGGGTACGCGAGGAACTGGCCAAGATCGACAAGAGCGCGGCCGACAACCCGCTGATCCTGCCGGACAAGGAGATGGCCGCCCGCTCCCACTCCTTCCGCGCCCTGTCCGCCAAGGAGAACAAGGAGTTCTCCCAGAAGTTCTCCGACCTCACCGGCGCCTGACCCCCCACCGGGCCCGCCCGAGCCGTTTCGCCCTCCGACACACGGGACGACCGACATGACGAAGACCGCGACCCCCCAGAGCAGTGGCGGCGATGTCCGCCTCCACGGGATAAGCAAGACCTACGGCTCCTTCACCGCCGTCCATCCGCTCGACCTGACCGTCCCCGCGGGCTCCTTCTTCGCGCTGCTGGGCGCCTCGGGCTGCGGCAAGACGACCACCCTGCGCATGATCGCCGGGCTGGAGGACCCGACCACCGGCACCGTCGAGCTGTCCGGCCAGGACGTCACCGCCCTGCCGCCCTACAAGCGCCAGGTCAACACCGTCTTCCAGAACTACGCCCTCTTCCCGCACCTGGACATCTACGAGAACGTCGCCTTCGGCCTGCGCCGCCGCGGCATCAAGTCCGTCAAGAAGCAGGTCGAGGAGATGCTCGACCTCGTCCAGCTCGGGCCGATGGCGCGCCGCAAGCCGCAGCAGCTCTCCGGCGGCCAGCAGCAGCGGGTCGCGGTCGCCCGGGCGCTGATCAACCACCCGCAGGTGCTGCTCCTCGACGAGCCGCTGGGCGCCCTCGACCTCAAGCTGCGCCGCCAGATGCAGCTGGAGCTCAAGCGCATCCAGACCGAGGTCGGCATCACCTTCGTGCACGTCACCCACGACCAGGAGGAGGCCATGACGATGGCCGACACCGTGGCCGTGATGAACGGCGGCCGGGTCGAACAGCTCGGCGCCCCCGCCGACCTCTACGAGAACCCCGCCACCACCTTCGTCGCCAACTTCCTGGGCACCTCCAACCTGATCGAGGCCGAGGTCGTCGAGGCCGGCGGCGAGGAGCTGCTGCTCAAGGCCGGTGACGCCAAGCTGCGGCTGCCCGCAGCCCGGTGCAGCGCCTCGGCCCGTACCGGCGAGAAGGTGCTGGCCGGCGTGCGGCCCGAGAAGGTCGCGCTGAAGCACGGTGACGACGCCGGGTCGATCACCGAGGGCCACAACCGGCTGCCCGGCCGCATCAAGGACGCCAGCTTCATCGGCGTCTCCACCCAGTACGTCGTCGAGGTGCCCGGCCTGGGCGAACTCGCCGTCTACGAGCAGAACATCGAGCGCGACGGCCGCCTCGTTCCCGGCGCGGAGATCGTGCTGCACTGGAGCCCGGCCCACACCTTCGGTCTGGACGCCGCACAGGACATCCAGGCCGGCGCGGACCTCGACGAGGAGGCCGCGTGAGCATCACCGAGACACCCGCGCCACCGGACGGGCCGGCCGAGGCGGAGACCCCCGTCCTCCGCAAGACCCCCGTCCGCAAGCGCCTGGTCCCCTACTGGCTGCTGCTGCCCGGCATCCTGTGGCTGATCGTCTTCTTCGCCGCACCGCTCGTCTACCAGGCGTCGACCTCGATCCAGACCGGCTCCCTCGAAGAGGGCTTCAAGGTCACCTGGCACTTCGCCACCTACTGGGATGCGCTCGGCGAATACTGGCCGCAGTTCGTCCGCTCGATGGCGTACGCCGGCGTCGCCACCGTGCTCTGCCTGGCCCTGGGCTATCCGCTGGCCTACCTCATCGCCTTCAAGGCGGGCCGCTGGCGCAATGTGGTGATGATCCTGGTCATCGCCCCGTTCTTCACCAGCTTCCTGATCCGTACGCTCGCCTGGAAGACGATCCTGGCCGACGGCGGGCCGGTCGTCGGCGTGCTGAACTCGCTGCACGTCCTGGACGTCACCAGCTGGCTGGGCGTCACCGAGGGGCACCGGGTGCTGGCCACCCCGCTCGCGGTGGTCTGCGGACTGACCTACAACTTCCTGCCGTTCATGGTCCTGCCGCTCTACACCTCGTTGGAGCGCATCGACCCGCGGCTGCACGAGGCCGCCGGCGACCTCTACGCCCGCCCGTCGACCACGTTCCGCCGGGTGACCTTCCCGCTGTCGATGCCCGGTGTCGTCGCCGGCACCCTGCTGACCTTCATCCCGGCCGCCGGTGACTACATCAACGCCGAACTGCTGGGCTCCACCGACCAGAAGATGATCGGCAACGTCATCCAGTCCCAGTTCCTGCGGGTCCTGGACTACCCGACCGCGGCCGCGCTCTCCTTCATCCTCATGGCGGCCATCCTCGCCATGGTCACCCTCTACATCCGCAAGTCCGGGACGGAGGACCTGGTCTGATGGCCGTCCACGTGACCACGAAAGACTCCCAGGCCCCCGCGGCCCGCACCCCGAACCGGGGCCTGCGCTGGCTGCGCCGCCACCTCGTCACCCTCGCCGGCCTCGCCACGCTGGGCTATCTGATCCTGCCCAACCTCGTGGTGATGGTCTTCTCCTTCAACAAGCCCAACGGCCGCTTCAACTACCAGTGGCAACACTTCTCCACGGACGCCTGGCGCGATCCGTGCGGCGTCGCCGATCTGTGCGGCTCGCTCGGCCTGAGCCTGCAGCTGGCGCTGTGGGCCACCGTCGGCGCCACCGTCCTCGGCACCATGATCGCGTTCGCGCTGGCCCGCTACCGCTTCCGCGCCCGCTCCGGCGTCAACACCCTGATCTTCCTGCCGATGGCGATGCCCGAGGTCGTCATGGCCGCCTCGCTGGCGACCCTCTTCCTCAACATGGGCATCCAGTTCGGCTTCTGGACGATCCTCATCGCCCACATCATGTTCTGCCTGAGCTTCGTGGTCACCGCGGTCAAGGCCCGGGTGATGAGCATGGACCCGCGACTGGAACAGGCCGCCCAGGACCTCTACGCCTCACCCGTCCAGACCTTCCTGCGGGTGACCCTGCCGATCGCCGCCCCCGGCATCGCGGCCGGTGCGCTGCTGTCCTTCGCGCTGTCCTTCGACGACTTCATCATCACCAACTTCAACGCGGGCTCCACCGTGACCTTCCCGATGTTCGTCTGGGGATCGGCACAACGGGGCACGCCCGTCCAGATCAACGTCATCGGCACCGCGATGTTCCTGGTCGCGGTGTTGTGTGTACTCGCCGGTCAAATGGCCGGGAACCGCCGCAAGAGGAGCAAGAGGAGCTGAGAACATGGCACGAGCTGCCATGCCGCACACGTCCGGGGCGTCCCCCGTCCATGCACTCGCGGACGCCGCCCCCACCCCCTTCTGGCTCGACGACCAGCAGATCGCAGGTCTCGTCGCCCACGAGGGCGGGCCGGGCGGCGGCTACTCGGGACTGTGGAC
>NZ_SDIG01000065.1:0-32263 GCF_004122755.1 Streptomyces sp. TM32 | reverse complement strand
GATACGTTCGCGCCCGGGCGGACGGTCCGTCGGCCGCTTCTTGCTCAGCAGCCTCGGGTGCCACGGGTCCGGCCCCTCAGACACGGCACCCGGCCGAGGGGGAAACGCCGATCTTCGACCAGCTGCTCAAGGAGTGGCGCTCGGGGGAGCTCCGGCCGGTCGTGTCCTGGCCGGTCGACGATCCGGGGAAGATCAGGGCGGGCGCCGCTGTTGGGACACAGGAAGGACGTCCCTGTCCGCGGACCCGTAACGAGGAGCATGACCGTGACCCTGTACGACATCCCGCTGCGCACCCTGACCGGTGAACCCGCTTCCCTCGCCGACTACCGGGGCAAGGCCCTGCTCGTGGTGAACGTGGCGTCCAAGTGCGGGCTGACCCCGCAGTATGCGGGCCTGGAGCGGCTGCAGCAGCGCTACGGGGACCGTGGTTTCACCGTGCTGGGCTTCCCCAGCAACCAGTTCGCGGGCCAGGAACCGGGCACCGCGGAGGAGATCGCCACGTTCTGCTCGGCGACGTACGGCGTGAGTTTCCCGCTGTTCGAGAAGACCGACGTCAACGGCGCGGACCGGCACCCGCTGTATGCGGAGCTGACCGCCACCGAGGATGCCGAGGGCGCGGCCGGTGACGTCCAGTGGAACTTCGAGAAGTTCCTGATCGATGCCGGGGGTGAGGTCGCGGGCCGCTTCCGTCCGCGCACCGAGCCGGAGGCCGAGGAGCTGGTCGGCGCCATCGAGGCGGCCCTTCCGGCCTGATGCCGGGGCGGGCCGGCGGCGCCCGGGCGCGTCAGGCGACGGCGCTGCCGGCGCCGTCCGTGACCCCGGCCGGCCCGGTGGCCTCGGCAACGGCATCCATGGCGCCGTCGTGAGGGACGAGTTCGAAGCTGCCGGTCAGCCCGGTCATGCGCAGCAGCCGCGCGACGCTCCCGTCGCCGGTGGCTCCGGCCAGCCGTAGCCTGCCGCCCCGCTGCCGGGCGCGCTGGCGGGCGCGGCTGAGCAGGGACAGTCCGGCGCAGTCGATGAAGGTCACCGCGCGCACGTCCAGCACGAGATCGACGCCCTGAGCACCGGTGATGTCGTCCAGCCGGTCGGACAGCACCGACACGGCGAGGATGTCCAGCTCACCGCGGATTTCGAGAAGGGTGGTGCCGCTCGCCGAGCGGCTGGGTCCCACGAGTCTCGGGTAGTACTGACCTTCATCCATCGGCCCGGCCCACTTTCATGCCGAGGCGCGGGATATGGCCACGCGTCTGCGGCGGAGATGTTCGGAACGTGTGGGGGGCGCCCGGCGCAATCCGGGCGGGTCGGCCCGTTGCCGGGTCGTTGGTGGTGTGTCGGTTGTGCGCCTGCGTTTCTGCAGCTGTGTCCGTAGTTGACTACGGCTTACCCGCCGCCCGGGGGCCTCAAGTCCCGGCGCACGACTCAGCTCCAGGTTGTCTCAAAGTCGCCCCTGACGGGTGTGGCCGGGATAAGCGCCCACGGGCCGCGCCTCCGCCGGACCCGTACACCACAGACCGGGACGGACTGCTCGATCGCCCACGCCGCCGATCGCCCGGAGACCTGGACGGCATGGAGCACCCGCAGGTCAGGCGGTATCCCGGCCAAACCGGAGAAAGCGTCCGCTTTCCATGGGTAACACACTTTCGACCGAATTAGACTGTCCGAACGGCCGGAAAGTGAGAGGTGTGCCCTGAAGCCGTCGGACCCCGCGGGAAATTTCCCCGACCGCACCGCGCGGAGCTTGCGCGCGCTGGCGGGCGGGCCGATCTCGCGTCTTCCGCAGCTCCTGGAAGCGATGGTGACGGTCGGTTCCGATCATGATCTGCGCCGTGCGCTGGACCGCATCGCCGAGAACGCCGCCGCGCTGACCGGAGCGCGCCATGCCGCGGTCAGCCTTCCCGACGAGGACGGCGACGGCCCCGGCGAGCTGATCACCCACGGCCCCTCCCCCGCCACCGAGCAGCCCGCCGGAGCCTTTCTGGAGGTGCCCATACGGGTGCAGGGAAAGCTGTCCGGCACGCTGCGCGTGACGGGGAAGGACAGCGGCGGGGGGTTCGGCGACGGGGATCTGCACCTGGTGCGGGTGCTGGCCACCCAAGCGGGCATCGCCTTGAGCAATGCCCGGACGCACGCGGCCGCCCGGCAGCGAAGACGCTGGATCGACGGGACGGCCTCCGTGACCACGGCCCTGCTGGCCGAGCCCGACACCCGCTCGACGACCCCCAACGCCCTGGCCGTCGTCGCGGAGCAGGGCCGGGACCTGGCCGACGCGGCCACCGGCGCGGTGCTGATGCCGCACCCCGAGGGCGGTATGGAGATCGTGGCGATCTCCACCGTGCTGTCCGAGGCGGTACGGGCCGAGTCCGAGCACGCCAGGATCCCGCCGCAGAGCCCCTCCGTGCACCAGATACGCGCCGGGCTCGCGGTGTTCTCCGACGACTTCGGCGGCGATCCCCGTTCGATCTCCCCGCTCTCGCGCCACTACGGCCCGATGATGCTGCTGCCGCTGCGCAGCAGTGGGCGGGTGCTGGGCGCCCTCGCGCTGTGCCGCGAGCCCGGCGAGCGCCGATTCAGCCACACCGAGCGGACCCTGGGGACGCAGTTCGCCGCTCAGGCCGCGGTGGCCCTCGTCCTCGCCGACCGGCACCGCGACCGCGAACAGCTCGCCGTCTTCGAGGACCGCGACCGCATCGCCCGCGATCTGCACGATCTGGTCATCCAGCGGCTGTTCGCCACCGGAATGCTGCTGGAGACCGTCCGGCGCAAGGCGCAGCTGCCGGAGGTGGCGGAGGGGGTCGGCCGGGCCGTCGACGAGCTGGACGCGACGATCCAGGAGATCAGGTCGGCGATCATCGCGCTGCAGCAGGGGCCGGCCGCGGTGCCCGGGCTCCGTAGCCGCGTGCTGCGGGAGGCCGACGCCGCCACCTCCGCACTCGGCAGCCGGCCGTCGGTGCAGTTCGTGGGCCCGGTCGAGGCACGCCTCGACGACGAGGGCGGCCGGGAGCTGCTGGCGGCGCTGACCAAGGCGCTGGCCGAAGCGGCCCCGTTGGTGCCCGCCGCGGCCCGCCCGGCCCGCATCGAGGTCCTCGTGGACGCCCTCGCCATGCTCCCCGACGGCCGCCCGGCGGTGCGGCTGACGGTCAGCGTCCCGGCCGCCCCCGAGGCCCTCACGGTCTGGGAACGCCCGCTCTGACGGAGCCCGTCACCTGCTGCCCCTGACGGGCCGCGTCACCTGCCGACACCGTCGGCCCGTTCACGGAGGAGGGGGCCGGTTTCGGCGGGCGTGGGTGGCCGGCAGCGGTCCTTGCGGGTGAGCGCAAGGGAATCAAGTTGACCTCAACATTGCTTGAGGTTCTAGGTTCTCTCATGTCGCCGGTCGCGCACGGCGATCCCGTGACGATCCCGACAGCTTGGAGGCCACGATGGACATGGAAGTCACCGCCTGGCATGCGTTGCACAGCACGATGACCGCCCAGCAGGGCCGGCGCCGTTTCTCCCGTGGCACCCTGCGCCGCATCGCGGCGTTCGCCCGCCCGCACCGCCGCCGGCTGCTGTGGTTCCTCGCCCTGAGCACGGTGACCGCGATGCTCGCGGTGGCCACCCCGCTGCTCGCGGGCCGGGTGGTGGACGCGATCGTGAGCGGCGACCCGTCGGGCGTGGTCGTCGGCCTGTCCGGGCTGATCGCCCTGATCGCGGTCGCGGAGGCGGGGCTGGGGCTGCTGACCCGCTGGCTGTCGGCGAGCATCGGTGAGGGGCTGATCCTCGATCTGCGGACGGCCGTGTACGACCACGTGCAGCGGATGCCCGTCGCGTTCTTCACCCGCACCCGCACCGGCGCCCTGGTCAGCCGTCTGAACAACGATGTGATCGGCGCCCAGCGGGCGTTCAGCGACACCCTGTCCGGGGTCGTCAGCAATATCGTGACGCTGCTGCTCACCCTCGTGGTGATGCTCGGCCTGTCCTGGCAGATCACCCTGATCGCGCTGGTGCTGCTGCCGGTGTTCGTGCTGCCTGCCCGCCGGGTCGGCCGGCGGCTGGCGGCCCTGCGCCGGGAGGGGGCGGATCACAACGCGGCGATGGGCACCCAGATGACCGAGCGGTTCTCCGCGCCCGGCGCCACCCTCGTCAAGCTGATGGGCCGGCCGGCCCACGAGTCCGCCGAATTCGCCACCCGGGCCCGCCGGGTGCGCGACATCGGGGTCCGTTCGGCGATGGTCCAGACGTACTTCGTCACCGCCCTCACCCTGGTCTCCGCCCTGGCGCTGGCCGTGGTCTACGGACTGGGCGGGTTCCTCGCCCTGCACGGACAGCTGGAGGCCGGTGCGATCGTCTCGCTCGCCCTGCTGCTCACCCGGCTCTACGCCCCGCTGACCGCACTGTCCGGCGCCCACATCGAGGTGATGAGCGCGCTGGTCAGCTTCGAGCGGGTCTTCGAGGTGCTCGACCTGAAGCCGCTGATCACCGAGAAGCCGGACGCCCGCGCGGTGCCCGACGGCCCGGTGTCGGTGGAGTTCGACGCCGTCCGCTTCTCCTACCCGTCCGCCGACAAGGTCTCGCTGGCCTCCCTGGAGGAGGTCGCCGCGCTCGACACCCGCGGCGGCGAAGAGGTCCTGCACGGCATCTCCTTCCGCGCCGAACCGGGCCAGATGGTCGCCCTGGTCGGCTCCTCGGGCGCCGGCAAGTCGACCGTGGCGCAGCTGCTGCCGCGGCTGTACGACGCCGATGCCGGCGCGGTCCGGCTGTCCGGGGTGGATGTCCGCGATCTGACGGCGGCCTCACTGCGCGACGTCCTGGGGATGGTCACTCAGGACGGGCACCTCTTCCATGACTCGATCCGCGCGAACCTGCTGCTGGCCAGGCCGGCGGCGACCGAGACCGAGCTGTGGGACGCCCTGCGCCGGGCCCGTCTGGAGGACCTGATCGCCCAGCTCCCCGACGGTCTGGACACCGTCGTCGGCGAGCGCGGCTACCGTCTCTCCGGGGGCGAACGGCAGCGGCTGACCATCGCCCGGCTGCTGCTCGCCCACCCCCGGGTCGTGATCCTGGACGAGGCCACCGCCCATCTGGACAACACCTCAGAGGCGGCCGTGCAGGAAGCCCTCACCGAGGCGCTCGACGGCCGTACCGCCCTGGTCATCGCCCACCGGCTGTCGACCGTACGGGCCGCGGACATGATCCTGGTCGTCGAGGGCGGGCGGATCGTCGAGCGCGGGACGCACGAGAGCCTGCTGGCGGACGACGGGCGGTACGCGGAGCTGTACCGGACCCAGTTCACCGACTCGGAGGACCGCCGGGGGGCGGCCGGTGAGGAGCCCGGCCGCCCGGACGCGGGGCCGGATCTGCTGCCGGAGTCGGCGCTGGCGAACTGAGGCGGGACACGGAGGCGGACACGCCCTGGGCCCCCGCCTGTTGGCGGGGGCCCGCGCCATGCCGAAAACTGAGGCGATGACGCAGCGCGCGGAACACTCCACGGTCATGGACCGCCTGGCTCTCGACGATCTGATCAACGGCTATGCCCGCGCCGTGGACGACGGCGACTGGCCCGGCTATATGGCCCTGTTCACCCCGGACGGACGGGCCGACTACCGCTCGGCGGGCGGCATCGAGGCCGGCACCGAGGACATCGCCGCCTGGCTGGCCGAGATGCTGCGGCAGTTCGCGATGCGGCAGCACCTGATCGTCAACCGCCGTATCGACCTCAAGCGGCCGGACGGTGAGCCCGGCGACACCGCCACGATCCAGGCCGACTACCTCAACCCGATGCGGCTCGCGGGCCCCGCCGCGGACGACGAGGACGACGACGACCCGACCGCCCCCAATTACACCTGCGGCGGCCGCTACGACTTCACCGCCCGCCGTACTCCCGACGGCTGGCGACTGACCGGGGTCGTGGTCCACGAGAAGTGGCGGCAGGTGCGCCCGCTCGGTCACTGACCGTCCCGGACCGGAATCGGCCGTTGCGGCGACACCCCCTTTTCTTGATCCGCCCGCCCGCGCACACTGGCCGTCCGGCCCGCGGACACCGGGACGAGGGAGGCGGCATGGACGGAGTGCTCGGCCACCGGTCGCGGTGGCCCGGCTCCGCTTGGGTACGGGGGCTGGCCGCCGCCCTCGCCGGCGCGGTGCCGGCCCTCACCTTTCCCGCGCCGTCGTGGTGGTGGCTGGCGTATGTCGCGCTGGTCCCCTGGCTGCTGCTGGTGCGGTCGGCACCGACGTACCGGCAGGCGGCGCTGGACGGCTGGCTGGGCGGCACCGGCTTCATGCTCGCCGTCCACCAATGGCTGCTGCCGAGCCTGCACGTCTTCATCCTCCTTCTCGCCCTGCTGCTCGGGGCGCTGTGGGCGCCGTGGGGGCTGCTGGTGCGCGCACTGCTGGGCGGCGCGCCCGGAGGGGACGGAACGGCGCGCGGCGCGGGGCGGCCGGCGACGGGCGGGCGGTACGCCGCCGCGCTGGTGCTGGTGCCCTCGGGCTGGCTGATGGTCGAACTGGTCCGCTCCTGGGAGTACTTGGGCGGTCCCTGGGGACTGCTGGGCGCCGGGCAGTGGCAGGTGCCGCCCGCGCTGCGGCTGGCGTCGATCGGCGGGGTATGGCTGCTGAGCCTGCTGATCGTGGCGGTGAACACCGCGGTGGCGGAGCTGATCGCCCGCCCCACGGCCTGGCTGCCGGCTGTCTCGGGGCTGCTGGTGTGCGCGCTGGCGGGCACCGCGGCGTGGCTCTGGGCACCGGTCCCCCGCGCCGCCGGCACGGTGCGGTTCGCGGTCGTCCAGCCCGGCCCGACCGGCACCCCGTCGGCGCGGCTGGCCCGGAGCGAGGCACTCACCCGGTCGCTGGCGGGCCGCGGGGTACGGCTGGTCATCTGGGGGGAGAGCAGCCTCTACGAGGACCCGGCGGACCGCCCGGCGCTCGCCGCCCGCCTCGCCGCGCTCTCCCGGCAGACCGGTGCCGAGCTGCTGGTCAACGCCGACTCCCCGCACGCCGGCCGGGCCGGCATCTACAAGAGCGCGGTACTGATCGGACCGGACGGGCCGACCGGTGACCGCTACGCCAAGATGCGGCTGGTGCCCTTCGGCGAGTACATACCCTTCCGGCCGGTGCTGGGCTGGGCGACCCGGGTGGGCAAGGCGGCCACCACCGACCGGCTGCGCGGCACCCGTCAGGTCCTGCTGCCGGTGGCCACGGCGGGCGGGCTGCGCGTCGGGCCGCTGGTGTGCTTCGAGTCCGCGTTCCCCGACATGAGCCGTCATCTGACGCGGGACGGCGCACGGGTGCTGGTCGCCCAGTCCTCGACCTCGACCTTCCAGCACAGCTGGGCGCCCGCACAGCACTCCTCGCTGGCCGCGCTGCGCGCCGCGGAGAACTGGCGGCCGATGGTGCACGCCACGCTCACCGGCATCAGCGCGGTGTACGGCCCGCGCGGCGAGCAGATCGGCGCGCGGCTGGGCACCGACCGCAGCGCGGCGGCCGTCTACGACCTGCCGTTGGCCGAGGGCACCAGCCCGTACACCCGGTTCGGTGACTGGGCGGTGTACGGGGCGGTGGGCGCCCTGGTGCTCGCCGGCGGGTACGCGGGGCTGCGCGCGGTCAGCAGGCGGCCTGCGCGAGGGCGTCGCTGATCACCCGTTCGCACAGTTCGTGGGTGCGCAGCGCGTCCCGGGCGGACGGCTGCCGGCCGGCCCGTACGTCGTCCAGGAACGCCAGCACGATCTGCTCGATGCCGCGCTGGCGGGCGACCGGCACCCAGTCGCCGCGGCGCCGGATGCTCGGCTGTCCCTTGTGGTCGATGACCTCGGCGAGATTGACGACCTGACGCCTGGTGTCCTGCCCGGAGACGTCGAGGACCTCCTCCGCCGAACCGCTGAGGCGGTTCATGATGCCCAGAGCGGTGAAGCCGTCGCCGGACAGCTGGAGCACCACGTGCTGCATCAGCCCCTCCCGGATCCTGGCGCGCACATCGATGTGGTCGACCTCGCCGGGGACCAGAAACCGCAGGGTGTCGACGACATGGATGAAGTCGTCCAGCACCAGCGTGCGCGGATCCTCGGGCAGGCCGATGCGGTTCTTCTGCATCAGGATCAGCTCGCGGGCGTGCTCGCGGCACTGGGTGTAGGCGGGCGCGAAGCGGCGGTTGAAGCCGACGGTGAGGCCCACGCCGCGGTCCTCGGCGAGCGCGACCAGGCGCTGGGAGACGGCGAGCTCGTAGGAGAGCGGCTTGTCGACATACGTCGGCACGCCGGCTTCGAGCAGCCGGGTCACGAGCTCGGGGTGCGCGGCGGTGGCGGCATGCACGAAGGCCGCGTCCAGGCCGGTGGCGAGCAGTGCGTCCAGGTCGGTGTGGAGTTGCGCGCCGGGCAGCCGGAGGGTGTCGCCGACGCGTTGGAGGGTGGCCGGGGTACGGGTGTACAGATGCAGTTCGAGACCCGGTTGTGTGCCCAGGACCGGGAGGTACGCCTTCTGGGCGATGTCGCCGAGTCCGATGCAGCCGACCTTCACTCGCGCTCCCTGGGTTGTGCCGCGTTCCTGGTGCCTGGCGTGCCGGCAGCATACGTGCCGGCCCGCGGCCGCCGGCCGGCGATCCCGTCGAGGCCGCGCAGCCCCGGCACCGGGCGCGAGGCGGGCGGCAGGCGGCGGCGGGCGGCCGGTGCGCGGCAGCCGGGCGGTGCGCGGCGGCCGGTGCCGGGTGCGGTGGCGGTGACGGTGTCCGTAGGCCTGCCCTGCGACGGCATCGCGCGTGCCCTGCGGCGGCGGAGGACTCGCCGTCCCGGATGCGGGAGCCCTACGGAGTGTGCCCCGCCGCCCGGTCGATCCGCAGCTGGAGCCGGTCGATCGCGTCCCGCAGGCCCTGGCGGTATTCGCCGTCGGCGAGGGCGTTGACCGATGCCCGCGCCCGCCGCAGTTGGGCACGGGCATCGGCCGGACGGTCGAGGGCGGCGTAGTCGGCCGCGATATTGAGATGGAGGGAGGGGAAGAACGCCCGGAGCGCGACGAGGGGGTGACGGGGTCCGGGGCCGTCGGCGACCTTCGACTCCACGGGCGCGGCGGCGGTGCCCGCGGGCCGCTCGGTGACGAAGCCCTCGGCCGCCTCCAGGGCCCTGAGGTCCCAGTCGAGTTCGTCCCGGGGGTCGTCCTGGGTATCGGCCATGTAGTGGGCGAGGGTGCAGCGGTGGAAGGCGTCGCCCTGGGGCCCGATCTCGTGCCACAGGGCCGAGAGGCGGTTGCGTGCCTCTTCCCGGTCGCCGGCGCGGTGCAACATGATCGCCTGGCCGATCCGGGTCAGCACGCCGTCCTCGGGCGTAGCCTGCCGCCGCTGCTCCATCACCGCGCACTCCCGGTCGGTTCACCACCACCAATGTCGTTGCCTCGACGCTAACCGCCGGACGGGACCTGCGCGCGGCGTGCGCGACGCGCCCGGGCGGCGGCCGGTCCCTGCCGCTGCCGGACCGGCCCGGTGACTCAGCCCAGGTCGGGGATGCGCCAGTCGATCGGCGCATGGCCCTGCGCGGCGACCGCCGCATTGATCTGGGTGAAGGGACGGGAGCCGAAGAACCTCTTCGCCGAGAGCGGGGAGGGGTGCGCGCCCTGCACCACGGCATGCCGCTCCGCGTCGATCAGCGGCAGCTTCTTCTTGGCGTAATTCCCCCACAGCACGAAGACCGCCGGCTCCGGACGGGAGGCGACCGCGCGGATCACCGCGTCGGTGACCTTCTCCCAGCCCTTGCCCTTGTGCGAATTGGCTTCGGCCTCGCGGACCGTGAGGACGGCGTTCAGCAGCAGCACCCCCTGCTGGGCCCAGGGCATCAGATAGCCGTTGTCCGGAACGGGGTGACCCAGCTCCTCCTGCATCTCCTTGTAGATGTTGCGCAGCGACGGCGGTGTCTTGACGCCGGGCTGCACGGAGAAGCACAGACCATGGCCCTGGCCCGCGCCGTGGTACGGGTCCTGGCCCAGGATGAGCACCTTCACCTGGTCGTAAGGGGTCGCCTCCAGCGCCGCGAAGACCTGCTCGCGGGGCGGGTAGACCGGACCGTTGGCCCGCTCCCGCTCGACGAAGTCGGAGAGCTCCTTGACATAGGGCTTCTCCCACTCCTCGCCGAGGACCTCGCGCCAGGACTCGGGCAGCATGTCGGTCACCACGTCAACAACCTCCGGTGTGCGTTACGTTCTTCGGCACCGAACCTACCGGCGGCCACTGACAACGCGGTCCGCGGGCCGATCGCCCTCAGGTGCCGGTGTCCCCGGTCAGGGTCCCATGCCTCCTCTGCCGGTCCGCCGACACGCGTGGTGCCGGCCCCTGCAAGGGACCGGCACCACGGATCCTCCTCGGATCTCCTCGGAGCGCACACCGGGGCGGGGCCCCCGGGCCCGGCCCGATGCCGTCATCCCCGGCGTTCAGACCCCGACGCCGTCACACCCCGGCGTTGAGGAAGAGACCGCCGTCGACGACCAGGTTCTGGCCGGTGATCCAGCCGGCCGCGTCGGAGAGCAGGAAGGCCGCGGCCCCGCCGATGTCCTCCGGGACGCCCAGCCGCGCCATGGGGTAGCCGGCCGCCGCCTCCTCCTCACGGTTCTCGTACAGCGCGGCGGCGAACTTGGTCTTGATCACCGCGGGCGCGATGGAGTTGACCCGGGCAACCGGTGCGAACTCGTGGGCGAGCTGCTGCGTCAGGTTGATCATCGCGGCCTTGCTCACGCCGTACGCGCCGACGAAGGGCGAGGCGTTGAGGCCGGCGACGGACGCGATGTTGACGATCGCGCCGCCGTTGTCCTTCTGCCAGGCGTGCCAGGTGCGCTGCGCGAAGCCGAGCGCCGAGACGACGTTGGTCTCGAACACCTTGCGGGCGACGCCCAGGTCGAGGTCGGCGATGGGGCCGAACACCGGGTTCGTCCCGGCGTTGTTGACGAGGTAGTCGACGCGGCCGAAGGTCTCCATGGCGCGCTCGACGGCCACGGCCTGATGGGCCTCGTCATGTGCCTTGCCGGCGACGCCGAGCACCCGGTCGGCGCCCAGCTTCTCGGCGGCTTCCTTGAGGGCGTCCTCGTTGCGGCCGGTGATGACGACCCGGTCACCGCGGGCGACCAGGGCCTCCGCGATGCCGTAGCCGATGCCGCGGCTGGCTCCGGTGACCAGCGCCACCTTGCCGGAGGGCTCGGGCAGGCCGCTGTTCTGCTCGGTCATGTCCAGACTCCTGAAGTCGGTGGGGCGGTCAGTTGAGCGGGCCGCCGGCGACGTACAGGACCTGGCCGGAGACGAAGCCGGCCGCCTCGCCGGTGAAGAAGGCGATGGCGTTGGAGATGTCCTCGGGCCGGCCGACGCGCTGCACGGGGATCTGCGTGGCGGCCGCGGCCTGGAACTCCTCGAAGCCCATCCCCACGCGCTCGGCGGTGGCAGCCGTCATGTCGGTGACGATGAATCCGGGGGCGACGGCGTTGGCGGTGACCCCGAACTTGCCGAGCTCGATGGCGAGGGTCTTGGTGAGGCCCTGCAGACCGGCCTTCGCCGCCGAGTAGTTGGCCTGGCCGCGGTTGCCGAGCGCCGAGCTGGAGGAGAGATTGACGATCCGGCCGAACTTGGCGTCCACCATGTGCTTCTGGCAGGCGCGGGACATCAGGAACGCACCGCGCAGATGCACGTTCATGACGGTGTCCCAGTCGGTCTCGCTCATCTTGAACAGCAGGTTGTCCCGAAGCACACCGGCGTTGTTGACGAGGACGGTCGGCGCACCGAGCTCGGAGGCGACCCGCGCGACCGCCGCGTCGACCTGCTCCGCGTCGGAGACGTCGCAGCCGACCGCGATGGCCTTGCCGCCGGCCGCGGTGATCTTCTCCACGGTGTCCTTGCACGCCGCCTCGTCGAGGTCGAGTACGGCGACGGCGCGGCCCTCGGCGGCCAGACGTACGGCGGTGGCCGCGCCGATGCCGCGGGCCGCGCCCGTCACGATGGCGACACGCTGCTCGGTGGTGGACATGGGGTTCTCCTCACCCTAGAAACCTCGACAAGCGGCCCGCCCCACCGATCCCTGGGTGAGCAACCGCTTAGTAGCCTGAGCAGGGCTGACGCTAGAAGCCCGGCAGGGCGCTGTCAACGCCCCACCACTGCGCCGTTGCCCACCTCACCGCGCGGCGGCCCGGGACCCGGTGGAATCGCGCCGCACGACAGAGCGCCCGGCCCGCCCGACGGCGGAACCGGGCGCCCTCGGCGCACCCGCGATTCCTCAGCGCACCAGCAGTTCCAGCAGCCGCGCCGCCTCGGCCGTGGGATCGGCGGTCAGTCCGGTGTGCACCGGCCCCGGCTGGACGATGGTGCTGCGCGGCGCCACCAGCCACCGGAACCGGCGCCCCGCGTCGTCCCCCGCCGCCTGCCCGGCCCGTTCGCCGCCCGCGCAGATGCCCTCGACGGCACCGAGCGCGGCGCGCACCCCGGCCACGTCGGTGGTGGGGTCCAGGGCCAGCAGCCGGGCCTCGTCCAGATGGGTCCGGGCCTCGACGAAGCGCCGGGCGTGGCAGTACACGACCACCCCGGCATTGATCATCTCTCCGCGCTCGACCCGGGGCACGACCTTCAGCAGGGCGTATTCGAAGACGTCGCGTCCGTTGTGCAGACCGGTCACTTCACTGCCCTCCGTGCCAGCCGTCCGGCCAGCCATTCCGGTGCCTGCGAGGGCTTGTCCTTGGTCGGTTCCCCCAGGGTGATGTGGTCACCGATGGTCCGGGCGCGAGCCAGCAGCGTGGACACGTACGCCTGGCGCAGCGCCTCCGGGGAGGCGAAACCCGGCTCGTCGGCCAGCCATTCGTCCGGCACCTCGGCCGCGATCCCGGTCAGCAGCTCCTCCGTGATCTGCGGGGCGAACTCCTCCGCCGCCGCGGCGAGATCCGGACCGAACGTGGCCAGCACATGGTCGGAGGCGTTGTACGGCCGGGCCGAAGCCTTCTGCGCACTCGGCCAGTTGTGGTGCCAGATCATCGCCGCACCGTGGTCGATCAGCCACAGTTCGCCGTGCCAGACCAGCAGATTGGGGTTGCGCCAGGACCGGTCGACGTTGTTGATCAGCGCGTCGAACCACACCACGCGGCCCGCCTCGCGGGGCGTCACCTCGAAGGCCAGCGGATCGAAGCCCAGCGATCCGGGGAGATAGTCCATGCCCAGATTGAGCCCGCCGCTGGCCTTCAGCAGCTCCTGGACCTCCTGGTCGGGTTCGCCAAGCCCGATGACGGGGTCGAGCTGCATCCGCACCAGCTCGGGCACCCGCAGCCCGAGCCGGCGGCCCAGCTGCCCGCAGATGATCTCGGCGATGAGCGTCTTGCGCCCCTGTCCGGCGCCGGTGAACTTCATGATGTAGGTACCGAGGTCATCGGCCTCGACGATCCCCGGGAGCGACCCGCCCTCACGCAAGGGCGTGACATAGCGGGTCGCTGTCACTTCTGCAAGCACTTTCCCAGGCCACCCATCTCTTCAGCCTTGCAATCCACGATCGACTTCGGACGGGTGCAGCAGCGGACATCGCCCGTCAACGGCCCTGGGGAGAAACTGGGGAGTTTCGCACGGCATGCAGTTCTCCCTGCTTCCCGAGCAGTCCGTCGATGGCGGTGCGCCCCTTGCTTCCGGCCTCCGGCATGAAGTGAGCATAGTAACCGAGGGTGATCGCGGGCGAGGAGTGCCCGAGCCACCGCGCCAAGGTCACGACAGACTCTCCGGCCTCCAGCATGATCGAGGCATAGGTGTGCCGCAGCACGTGGAACCCGTCCTTCGGGGCCGCCGCCCACTGCCAGGGCTTCGCCCCCTTGGCACGCGGCGGGATGACGCCGACCTTCGCCAACGCGGGTTTCCAGGTGTAGGTGTTCCACGTGTTCACCGCGACGGCATTGCCGAATCGAGTGGTGAGCAACAGGGAGAACTTCCTCCCCTGCCCCTCCAGCTTCCCCCACGGAAGCTCCACCTCCACTGGCGGGAAGGCGTCGACATGACGCTTCAGTTCCTCGGCCACCGAAGGGGGCATGTCGACGGTACGGGTCTTGGCTCCCTTCGGCAGGGCGAAGTACAACCTTCCCCTGATCGCCTGAATTTGGCGGCGGACGTGGAGCACACCTCGCGCGTAGTCGATGTCCTCCGGGCTCAATCCGAACACCTCGCCCTGACGCAGCCCGCAGCCCAGGCCGACTATGACGGCTATCCGGTTTGGCGGGCTGATCGCGTCACGGACTCGCAGCGCCGTCTCCAACGGCCAAGCCTCGCGTCGCTCTTGTGACGCCTTGGGCCACCGCACGGACTTCGCGTCCATGGGGTTCCTGGCGAGCCGCTTATCATCGACGGCCGCCTCCAGAATGGAGGAAAGTTCGGACAGGATTCCGCGCCTATAGTCAACTGAGGAGACACTGGCCTCCAACTTCGCTATGTACGCGCGCAAATCCGCCGCCGTGATGTTCCTGAGTGCGAGCTCACCCAGATGAGGAACGATGTGAAGGCGCACTCTCCGTTCCTGGTTGTCCCGAGTCTTCGGAACACCACCTCGGCCTGGCGCCCAGTGAATAGAGATGTAGTCGGCCAACGTGATGGATCCGTCACGCGGGTCCACGAACTCGCCGCGCTCTTCGTCCGTGGCTGTCCGCCGAAGCCACGCCTTGACGTCCTCCAGGGTGTCGAAGGAACGGTCCCGGACCCCGGGTATACCGGCGACCTTGTACCGCTTTCCCTTGCCGTAGCGAGCGGTTCGTTCTCGTTTCCCGGTGACCGGGTCCTTCTTCTTCTTGATCCAGCGGTCTTCTATGTAGCCGGCCAAGCAACTCTCATTCATTGGGGGTGGAAACGGCACTCAACGGCGTACGACGCGTCAGGCGCTGGGGCGGCCGTACCGCTGGTCCGGAGCTGCGCTCAGCGGGTTCAGCGCCGGGTTGGTGCGGGAATCGGCCTGCTCCTGTTCACGGATCCAGGCATCGAGGGCTTCCCGCCGGTACATGACGCGGCCGCGGTGGCCCATGCGGAAGCTCGGCGGACCCTGCCGTCGATGCCGCCATACGTAGAGGGTGCGGGGTGACAGGCCGAGGTACTCGGCGGTGTCCTTGACGTTCAGGAATGCGGCGCTTGCGGCGCTCCCGGGAGCGGGCGCAACCGAAGAAGGAAGCAGCGGTCGTACAGTCAAGTAGGAATTTCTGCGGGTGCGGGAGAGGTTGGGCCCGTGTGGGCGGAGAACCGGTTCTCCGCCCATCAATCGGCTGTGGTGTGGCAGCAGGAGATTTCGCGGACATTCCGCAGCTCGGCACGGCGGCGCTACTGGGCGGCGCACCGTCGCGGTCGGCTCGGTTGTCAGGCCAGGAGGCGGTGGGCAGCTGCGAGGCGGCCCAGGTTCTCTGGGTACGGGAAAGGGGAGCCCGGCTGGGCGGAAACGAGTACTCCGCCCAGCCATTGCCTGTCGTGAGACAGGGAAGAGCCGCGGACGAGCCGCGACCCGGAGTAGCGCTACCGCCGCCGCGCGGTCGGAATCGGCTCAATCGGCGGGTCAGGAAGGGCCAAGGCAGCTTCGAGTCGGTCCCAAGGGATTTCGTCCCGTGTCGGCATGCGAAGACAGTGCGCGAAGCGTTCGGCAAGGCGAGGAGCGCTCATTCCTGCGCATTTGGCCACCGCAAGGGTGTGCGCCGCCGTCTGGTCGCCGTTCTTCAGCCACGCCGCGATGCGTGCGTCACGGAGAGCCGAGACATGCCTACCGAGCGGCGAGGCGATTTCATGCGCTTGCAGAACCGCCGCCCGCGCTTGCCGCCAAGCCTTCCGGTAGACCTGGGCGGTCAGCGGTCGTCCATCGTCGAGAACGAATATCGCGTCATCAGGCCGGAGATCGCGCCGGATGGTCTCCGCTTTCAGGATCGCCGCCAACTCACGGCAGACAGGGACATGCCGTACGGCGCCCGCGCAGGCCGAATCCTTCTCCCAGCCGCTCAGGCCGAGCCGGGCGGTACGGGCGACGATGTCGGCCTCGATGATCCGCTTGCGGCGCGGCCAGTAGGGCTGGACGGTCTTGGTCCACACCCATTCCAGCAGGTCGGCGGCGCGCTGTGCCAGGTCGTCGCGGTACAGCATGGCCGGCAGCGAGCCGTTCAAGGATTCCGCCAGGTCGGCGCGCGCGATGGCGGGCGGGGTGCTGCGGATGTGTTCCAGTTCCTGGGCGAACGTGGGGTCGTCCTCGGCGAGGGGCGTGGGGGTCAGGAAGGTCGCGTTCCAGCGGTGTCCCAGCGCGGCGCCGACGAGGGAGGCGGTGACGGGGTCGCCGGCCAAGTGGTCCCGGTAGCCGGGGAGGTGAGCTTCGAGCCACTGACGCTCGCCGACGTGGGCCGCGCTGCCGCATTGGAGGGTCTTCAGGCAGGCGACAGCCTCGGCCAGCGGCGAGGTGACGAACCGGCTCCCTGCGAGCGTGTCCGCATTGACCTGCCACCAACTCATTGGTTTCGCCTCCCCGCGAAAAGCTAACGCCGCGCTGATCATGCCGGAAAGACTCTCCGCCATGCGTACGTATCAAGACGTCTTCCGCACCAGGGAATTCACCCCGCTTTTTCTGGCCTCGGCCGGGCAGACAGCGGCCCAGACGGTGAGCGGGCTGGCCCTGGGCATCCTGGTGTTCAAGCAAACGGACTCGGCGCTGCTGTCCTCACTGGCCATGTTCGGTCCCGCGCTCGCCCAGATGGTCGGGGCGGCCACCGTGCTGTCTGGTGCGGACCGGCTGCCGCCGCGCGCCGCCATGACAGGGCTCACGTTGCTCTTCGGCCTGGGCACGGCCCTGCAGGCGATCCCCGGGCTGCCGGTCTGGGCGGTCTTCGTGGTGCTGCTGGGGCTCGGCGTCGTCGGGTCGGTCAGCGGCGGGGTGCGCTACGGGCTGCTCAACGAGGTCCTGACCCGCGACGGTTACCTGCTCGGGCGGTCCCTCCTCAACATGTCGGTCGGAATCATCCAGATCTGCGGTTTCGCGCTCGGTGGCGTGCTGGTGACGGTCCTCTCGGCGCGTGGCACGTTGCTCGCGGCCGCCGCCCTCTACCTGCTGGCGGCCGTGGTGGCGCGGTTGGGGCTCAGCCGTCGGCCGCCGCGGGTCACCGGCAGACCGTCGGTCGCGGAAACCTGGCGGACCAACGCGCGTCTCTGGTCCTCGGTGCCCCGCCGGTACGTCTATCTCGCGCTGTGGGTACCCAACGGCTTGATCGTCGGGGTGGAGTCGCTTTACGTCCCGTACTCGCCCGGGAACGCCGGTCTGCTCTTCGCCTTCGGTGCCGGCAGCATGTTGGTCGGGGACGCGCTCGTGGGCCGCTTCCTGCCGGCGCGGTGGCGGCACCGGCTGGCCGTTCCGCTGTGCGTCTTGCTCGCCGCCCCGTATCTGTTCTTCGCGCTGGACCCCGGGCTGCCGGTTGCGGTGGTGCTGGTCTCGGTCGGCACATTCGGTTACGCGGCCGGGCTGCTGCTGCAGGACCGGCTGATGGCGCTGACGCCCGAGGAGCTGAGCGGGCAGGCGCTGGGGCTGCACACGTCCGGGATGCTCACCATGCAGGGCGTGGGGGCGGCGGTCGCCGGCTCGGTGGCCGAGCTGACGTCGCCAGCCACTGGCATGGTGGCGACGGCGGCCGCCTCGCTGGCCGCGACCCTGCTGCTGGCCCCCGGGCTGCGAGGCGGCACGGGAGCCGGCGAGGTGAAGGGCGCGGAGCAGGACGCCGTCCCCGCCACGCAGTAGTGGGCAACGGGGTGCACGCGGCCTCGACATCGCTTCCACGCGACTTCAATCTGGGCCAAGCAGTCTGGACGTGTGCTGACTTCGAGCGACGATCTGTCTCAGTTCTGTGCCTCCGTGTTCGCCTCCATGGCCCGCCTCGACCAGCGTCGCTGGGGTGAGGTCTATGTGCGCGGACTGGTGGAGGTGCCAGGCCGGAAGTCGGTGCGCCGAATCTCCGAAACCCTGTTGGGGCGGCGCGCCGACCAGAGCCTCCAGCAGTTCGTCAACCAGAGCTCCTGGGACTGGCAGCCGGTGCGCGAACGCGTCGCCCAGGAGGTCAGCGCGGCGCTCGCACCCCGGGCCTGGGTGGTAGAGGAGGCCGTGCTCCCGAAGAGCGGGCGCAGCTCGGTCGGGGTGGACCAGCAGTTCTCCCAGACGCTGGGCCGGGTGCTCAACTGCCAGCTAGGACTGGTGGTGATGGCAGCCGGTCCGGCCGACGCGGCGCCGGTCAACTGGCGGCTGTTGCTTCCGCGTTCCTGGGATGCCGACCACGACCGCCGGTCCCGCAGCCGGGTGCCATGCCATGAGCGGTACCGCTCGCGCTGGCAGCATCTGTTCGACGCACTCGACGAGATGACTGTCGGCTGGCGGGCGAAGCCGCTGCCCGTCGTCGTGGACGCGAGCCGCAGCCCGTCGGCGGTCTCACTGATCCGGGGTCTGGAGAGCCGTGGGCTGCCGTACGTCGTCCGTGTCAGCTCTTCCACCCCGGTGGCGGGGCTGACCTCGGATGAGGCGGTCACGGTGGGAGAGAGACTGGCCCGTGTGGGGGGCTCCCGGGGGCCGGCCCAGCACTGGCGGACGGCCGGGCCCGTGGCTCTCGCTACAGCACCGTGCTGCTGCCGGGCTCCGTGGCAACGTGCGGAGTGCGGGGCGTCGGCTTCTCGCACCGCAACCAGAAGGTCGTGGTGGAGTGGGGTGCGGAGTCAAACAATGTCGAGTCGGCGTGGATCACCAATGTCGAGAGCGTCCGGTTCTCCGAGGTACTCGAGCTGCTGGCGTTGTGGCCCCAGGCCAGCCGGGCCCTGCAGCGCCTCGGCGAGCAGTCCGGCCTGCGCCACTTCGAGGGACGTTCGTTCCGGGGCTGGCACCATCACGTCACGCTGGTCTCGGCGGCGCACGCCTACGAGATGCTGGGGCGGCTGCACGGCGAAGGTGGTGGGTGCATGGTGTCAACCCGGGCAGCTGCCAACCAGGTCGAGAGTCTGCGGTAGCGCACCCGAGAGCGAGCGGGGCGCATCGAGGGCAGGGTCCGCCAGCAGTACGGCGTCGTGCAACTGCCGGAGACGCCTGGACGGTTCGATGCCGAGTTCCTCAGAGAGCACCGTGCGCAGCTGCCGGTAGACATCGAGCGCCTGGGCCTGGCGCCCCGATCTGAAGAGGGCCAGCATCAGCTGGGCATGCAGGTTCTCGCGAGTCGGGAACTCGGCGGCCAGACCGATGAGTTCGCTGATCAGTTCGCTGTGCAGGCCAAGACGGAGTTCGGCCTCGATCCGCAGTTCAAGGCAGTTGAACCGGATTTCTTGTAGCCGCGCCTGGTGGGCAGTTATGAGAGGGCCGGCCTGCACGTCGGCGAGTGGTGGCCCCTGCCACACCGCAAGAGCGTTGCGCAGAGTCTCTGCTCCACGGCAGTGGTCCCCGAGCAGCAGCGCACGCTTGCCCTCGCCCACCTGGTCGACGAACCTGAACAGGTCGAGACTGGTCCGCCCGAGGAACAGCTGATACCCGCGCTGTCGGGTGCGCAGGATACCGCCCGACGGCTCTTCCCCGATTTCGGCCTGGTGCAGGGCGCGGCGTATCTGCATGACGTAGGTGCGTAACGGTGGTTACGGCGCTACGGGGTGGCTCCGCCGCCCAGAGCTCGTCGATGCACGTGGTGGTGGTGACGAACTGGTTGGCATTCAACGCCAACAGGGCAAGCAACTGGCGCGGTTTCGGCGCGCTTGGCGCGCAGCTCACTCCTTCCTCGGTGGCCCCGAGAAAAAGCGGCCCTAAAACCTTTATGTGCATGGATCACGACACCCCCGCCTGACCAGCGACTGTTCCGTCATCGGAAAGATGTCAGCAGACGAAGGACTGGGCATCGCCGCAGGTCAGGGGCAGTTTTCGCCTCAACTGGAAGGCCCTCGGGCGCCTGAAGCGTCAAACGAGCGTCACGGGTCACGTTCGCCGGGGTGGTGCATCGACGGCCGCTCTTGGTGATCTCGCTCACCTCGTGCCGACCGCCACGGAGGGGGTGGCAGAGGTGGGCGGGTTCGGGGGCTCGGTGAGGTGCTGGGTGCCGTCCGGGGAGGCGCAGGCGTGCACCCCGGAGGTGAGCAGAACACATGCCTTGGCACGGCCATGATGCGCCGGTAGCCTGCCGACCAGCAGTCGACGGGCTACAAACGGGCCGGGCCCTCTTCCGGGGAGGGGAATGAAGCCGGCCCCTCGATCCAAACGGCCGAAGTGACCTGTGGGGCCTGGAGAGTTGAGTTCCTCCCGCCACCCCGGTACACCGGCGCAGCGCACCAGGTTCGCCGACAGTCAGGCGGGCAAGAAGCCCCTCGGTCGTGACCGGTTGGCGAGGCACCTGGACGACGGCATCCGGCGGGGCGCCACCGACGAATCCGGCCGGCGTCATCGGGGGTGTCGGCCGGCTCGAAGAACGCCTGGCCATCCTGCTGTTGCGGGCCTACAGGGGCTCCGCTTCGTCAGCCGCGAGGTATGCGGTGCAGGCGGTCGGCGGCGGAGGCCGGCCACCGGGCACCGCTGCCTTGCCGAGCCCGCCGAACGGCGCAGCCGGAGCCTCCCGGCCACCGACTTCGGTGTGGTCGAGGAACGCAGCTTCACCCGCGGTGCGCAGCGGGAACATGTCGTCCAGTCGGCCGCCTCGGCTGCCGTGGCAAGGCTGGAGGCCGAGTTCCACACCGCGCTGTTCGACCGCTCGCGCCGCACCCTGGAGCTCACCACCGCCGGACGCACCTGCCGGCCCATGCCCGGATCCTGCTGGCCGAGGCACAACGGGCACGTGACGAAATGGGCCGCCTCATCGGGGGACTCAGCGGCACCGTCACTGTGGGAACCGTGCTGTCCACATCAAAGACGACGGTGGCCAAGTCCTACCGCCTGCTGAAGGCCATCCTTCAAACAGCGGTCGACGACGACCTCCTCAAGAGCAATCCATGCCGGATCAAGGGCGCCGGCAAGAAGGAGGCCGGCGAACGCGACGCCGCCGAGGTCGAACAGGTCCATGCGCCGGCCGAAGCCATCGGACCCCGCCGGCGCATCATGATCTTCCTCGGCGCCTTCGCGTCCCTGCGTCCCGAAGAACTCGCGGAGCTGCGTGGCAGCGACATCGACGTCGACGAGGGGGTGGTGTGGATCAGGCGCGCCGCGCCGGAGCCCACCAACGGCAAGAAGGTGATCGGTGATCCGAAGCCAAGGGCGGGCAAGCACGCGGTGTACCTTTCCGACTCCATCGTGCCCGAGTTGCATCGCCACCCTCAGTGGTTCGCCGAGAAGGAGCCAGACGGACTTCTCATCGTGGGCGAGCGCGGGGCTGCTCTGCGGCGGTCGTCCTTCGGTCCAAGTGGCGCAAGGCACGCATCGCAGTGGGGCTGCCCGACAACTTCCGCTTCTACGATCTGCGCCACATCGGCAACACCTTGGCAGCTGACTCCGGCGCGAAGCTCAAGGTCCCCATGGTCCGCGCGGGGTAGTCCAGCCCGAAGGCCCAGCTGATCTACCAGCACTCCAAGAAGAAGCACCAGCGCAAGCTCGCGAAGAGCATCGACGCCGAGGTGCGCCAGCAACGCCGGGAGGCAGCCAAGCAGTTCCAGGCGGAGAAGCTGACGCACTTCGGCTGAGGCGACGGCTTCATGCGCGGTGAAGGCAGGATCGGTCAGCAACACCGGTCCTGCCTTCACCGCGCTGTGCCTCCTGCTGGCGACCGTTCGTGTTGCTCGTAGACCTCGGCCAGGCGATCTCGGAGCCGCGCGTGGCGGAACTGGTAGACCGCGCCGGCCTGGCGCAGCACGCCTAGTTCATAGGCGTCGTCCAGGAAGGCGTTCACCTCCCGTGGGAGCTGCCCCGTCAGGGGCAGCCAGATGCGGACCAGGACCACCCATCGGCCCCAAGCGGTCAACGTGCTGAGCCCGAGTCCCATCGCGAGCCCGCCCCCGATCCCGGACGTGACCCCGAGTGCGAACCCGTTCACGAGCGTGACGACGATCCCGTACCCGAGCCCGAGGACCAGCCCGACCGCGAGCACTTGGGCGAGCACGGTCGTGCGGTTCGTGTTCAGCAGGTCCCACGGGCTGACCGAGGATTTTGTCTCGATGACAGCCTCCAGCCCGGCCATGAGCGCGAGTATGAGCCCGGCCGCCAGCCCGAGTATGAGCCCGGCCGCCAGCCAGTTCGCGAACTGCAAGGCCATCGCGGTCCAGGGGTAGGCCAGGAGACCTGCCAAGACCGCCGTTTCGAGCCCGTACACGAACCCGAAGACCAGCCCGCCCGCGAGTCCGCCCCGAACCCTGGGGAGGAAACTCTCCTTCACCCTCCTCGTCCCGCCGCGGATCCGGATGTGCATACGCGATGGTTCGAATGCGCCGCCGGCCGTGAGATTCGAAGCGAATCCGTGCAGGAGCCCGAGGGCCAGCCCGATTCCCGTCGCATTCATAAGTATCTCAAGGAATGCCACCCTGGACCCGCCCATGAGGTCGACGAGACCGACAATGGTCCCCAACACGAGCCCGCTCGTGACCCCGGAAACGAGCATGCGCGACGGGAGGCTCATGGCGGTTCCCAGTCGCCACCATTCGATGTCATGCGTGTCGAGTTTTTTCAGGTGCGTGGCGAGGTGGCCGAGCCAGTGGGAGGCGCGTTCGGTGTCCCACGGCCGGCGTTTCCCGACGGGGCGATTGCTGAGAAAACGGTCGTATGCGGTGGGGACGAAGTTGTCCAGGAGATGGTCCTCAAGGGCTCCTTGGGTACTGAACTCATCGATTTCCAGCAGCTTCACAGGATCGCGGCCGGACTTGTAGACGGTGTGGGCCAATGTGACCATCAGGGGAGTGGTCAGCACGGCGGCGAGATTGGCGCACGCCGGGTCGTAGGGGTGACGTCGCAACTGGTTCAGGACGTAGGCCCACCCGGTCGGGGCCGTGGTGTCCGCGCCGTTGCGGGGAGCCCTGCCGGAGGTTTGCGTACAGGTGTCGTGCAGAAGGTAGCCGGCGGAGTCGTCGAGGGTGAGGTCGGTCAGTTCGATACCCGCGAAGAGCGGGTCGTCTCCCACGGCGGCTTCGAGTTCGTCGCGGCGACTGGTCATCAGCAGTGGCACGGTGGTGGCCCTGAGGTCCCGTAGCGCTGCTTGGTGCAGGCCGTCGGCGATCTCGTCGAACCCGTCCAGGATCGCCAACACACGGTCGGCATCGATCAGCGCGTTGGCCCATGTCGATCTGTCGGGGCCGACCCCCGCCAGAAAGGGATGGTCCCGCTCCAGCCGGTCGGTCAGCCAGTCCCGCAGTGGAGTGGTGGTGGGATTCCACGATCCCAAACTGAAGATCACCGGTACCGGTGCTTCACCGGTTGGATCGCGAACATCCAGCCAGGCCCTCGCGAAGCGCCGGATCAGGATGGTCTTTCCCGAGCCGGGCCGGCCCAGCACCATCAGCCTGCCGCGTTCTTTCCCCTTGTAGACAGCCGCGATGTTCTCCAGCGAACCGGTCAAGTCCAGTGGGAAAGTGGCCGCCGGCCTGGCTGAGACATCGAGGACGCTGTTCCCACGGCCTGTCAACGCTGCGGGTGCCGGTCGACAGCGCACAGGCAGCGGCTTGGGGTCCCATAACCTCTGCTGTTCTTCCTCACGCTTCAGGAAGCCGCCAACCTTGTCAGCGAGCAGACGGGCTTTCCCGGCCAGCGCGTCCACCGGGGAAACGACAAGCGTGTTGGTCGTGTGGTCGCCGGTGGAAATGATCCCGGAGTTGTTTCCGCCCACGTTCACCGACCGGTCGCCGCCCGACTGGGCGGCCTTGCGTTCGGCGGGGTCCGGCTCCCGCAGACCGAGACCGTCGCTCACGGGTGTCCGGTGTTCTGCGCACCGTCGCCGGTGGAAATGACTCCGGAGTTGTTTCCGCCGACGGCGACGCTGCGCTCGCCACTGGCCTGGACGGTGGGACGCTCCGGAAGCAGCGCCGAGAGCTCATCGGCAAGGCTTGGGGAGTCCCTGAGCGCATCTCGCAGTGCGATCCTCAACTCCGCGCGCCGCAATGCGAGTATGTCCTGGTCCGCACCCGCGTCCGCCAGGCTGGTGACGGTGGCCTCAACCGACGCGGAGTCGGGTCCACGGTGCAGGATCCGGGCGAGCAGCCGCTGTCCCAGCCGCACTGTCGCTTCGGCCGCCTCGTCCTCGGCCCTGGTCAGCACGCCGACGCCGTACGCACCCGCCGCCGCTTCAACTGCAGGCATGATCTGGTCAAGCAAAGTGTTGATCTCAACCAACAGAGGCACCTTCCTCTTCACACAGATAGTCAGCTTTCTGTGGCCGTCCTCGCCCCGGCAGGCAGGCCCTGTGCCTGCCTGCCGCCCCGCTTGAGCCTCCGATACACAGGCGGTGGTCGTTCACTACGCCTGTCGAACGTATTCGGTGCTGGGCTTCTCGTCGGCCACGACATCAACGTCTTCGCCCTGTAGCAAGCCCGCAAGTTGGCTGTCCAGATCGGCACCACCGCTATCCCGCGCGCTGACGCCCTGATGACCGGCTCGGCGTGGAATATGACGTGCCATCAGTCGATTCCGGTCGTCCGCAACCTTCCGGCCCGTGCTGTCGTGCGATGTTGTCCTGCCGTCACACCCTCGATGCTGGGGGGCGGCGGCAATCGAGACCTTCCGGTGGCAACTGACGTCGCCCCTTGTGGCCTTGACACCTTCGGTAGGCCAGTCAGGCTTCGGGCTGATGTACCGCTGATCCCCTCCGTCATCACCGGCGCGGCGGTGGTTTTTCAGCCGCGTGCCGAGGAGGAAGGCGGCGGCGCACGCGACGAGCGCGCCCACGGCCAGCAGGATGAGATTCCCGGTGTCCTGGCCGGCGGCCGAGGGCTTAGGGACGATCGTGGGTTTGGTCGACCTCGGCGTTGGACGGGGGGAGTTCTTCACCGGTGTGGGGCTGGAAGCCCTGGGGCTCGGATTGCTGGGCGTGGTCGCGCTGTCCTTTGCGGGCCCGGTGCTCTCTGACATCGTCGGTTTGGGAACGGCAGCGCCTACCGATCCGGTCGTCGGCCGCGGAGTGGTGGCGGCACCCGATCCGGTCGTCGGCCGCGGAGTGGTGGCGGCACCCGGTCCGGTCGAGGGGCTCGGAGGGGCGGAGGGCGCCGAACCCGGCTTCGTGATGTCGAAGGACGTGACGACATTGCTTTGGCCGGTGTTCAGGGTGCACGGTGCGTCGCCCGCGAGTGTGATGGTGCCGGCCGCGTTCTTCGCGAGGAGGTGGAGGGTGATGTTGCCGGCGGTGACCGTCCCGTGGCCTGGATGACTGAAGGTGCGCGTGGTCGCGCCGGCGGTTGCCGTGACGTTGAAGGGACCGGATGCCGGGACGCTGGTCGTGGCCATGTGGAAGGGGACCGTGACGTCGAACTCATCCTGTGGCGCCGCCACATGGGCCCTCGCGTCCACCGTACCCCCGAGGGTCTTCATGCCCGCCCTGTTGAGCAACTGGGTGAAACTCGCGCCCACCGTCGCCACCGCGTTGACGGCGATGGGCTTGATGGGCGCGCCGACTGCGACCGAATGCGGGATGTCCGAGTGGATCTCCGCTGTGAACGACTGATCGCCGATCAGGGGAGATGAGCACGTATAGCCGAATGCGGGCGACGGCTGCGCGCCAGCCGTTCCGGCTCCGATAGTGCCCACCCACCCGCTTGCCATTGCCGAAGCCGTGGTGACCGCAAGGATGATCCTCATCCTTTGCCTGCCGCTCCTGATGATCATGAGTTGGCCCCCGTCCACTGTTCGTGTGTGCGATTACTGAATGGCTCTCATTTCCTAAAGCGCAGCATGCTACTCAGATCGCGTGCCCTGTGCCGGATCTGTGACTCCCGGACGATTTCGATCAGCCCCGGACGGTTTCGATCAGTGGGGCACGTGACTTCCCATGGAAGACGCGGCTTAGGCGGCTCTGGTTGCCGGACGCGCTCCACAGCACCTCGCTGGGGGGTGATTTTCGGAAATCCCCTTCACGGCTGACTAAAAATCAGGAAGCGAACATCTGTGCTTTTCGATGTTCGTGCACGGCACTTCACTGCGCCGCCAGTTGGCGGCTCGGACTACTTGGCCCTGGTCCTGACGCGAGGGCAGGTCATTTGTCGCGGACGGCGGTGGCGATCGCTCTTGGCTGTGGGCGTGTTGAGGGCGGCGGCGGTGCGCTGATGGTGACGAAGATGGCGATAAAGCCGCT
This sequence comes from Streptomyces sp. TM32, assembly GCF_004122755.1. Lineage (NCBI taxonomy): Bacteria > Bacillati > Actinomycetota > Actinomycetes > Kitasatosporales > Streptomycetaceae > Streptomyces > Streptomyces sp. TM32. The sequence continues at coordinate 6,103 of NZ_SDIG01000065.1, read as the reverse complement.
GCTGGAGAGGTCGCGCAGCAGGGTCTGGCCCCGGGCGCTCTGGAACATGCGTCCGCATGCCCTTGCCACAGGCCCGTTTTGCATCTGCAATCCCACAGCAACTCGGGTGCAGGTGACCCAAGTCGCAGAAGATGTTCTCGCCATTCGAGACGCGTGGCCCTCAAGGCGCCTGAGTCGGTACGGGAGTTGGCGAAACCTGCCCTTCCGTCAGGCTGGTCGACCCGAAAATGGTCTAGACAGCAAACAAGGCCCAGGGGGCACCGACGGAACTCGCTGGTCAGGGGTTATGCATCCCTGCGAGAAGATCGTTTCCCTCACTATGCCTCCGGTTTTCCCACGGCCCAGGCCAGAGGCTGGAGCAGGGGTCCAGAGAGACTGAGCCGGTACGCGGGGTGGGCAGCCTGAGCCGAGTTCAGTCAACGGGGCACGGTGAATCGGCAGCGTACGCGCGCGCTGGCCAAGGACCGTCAGGAGCGCCTCACACCTTGCCGCTAGCGTGCGCCCTCAAATGGCGCAGGTGCTGCCGTACCCCGTCGGCCAGGTCGGCATAGAACGGCATCATGATCAACGAACACGCCCAGAACACGTACGAGAACAACTAGCCGCAAGATGAATCTAACCCGCACGATCCCGGCAACTATCCCAAGCCAGACGACGAAGAGGGCCAGGCTGCGGCCAGCTAGGAGCATGGGTCACTAACAGCTCGGCTGCAGCCGAGGTGGGGCGCGGGGTGTCGGCTGGGTCTTGGGCTGGCTAGGCTGCCGGTCATGACTCCGGCCACGACCAGCGGTGTGAACACTGAGCCCGCCATCCTTGATGCCATGGGGCTGTTTTCCGATCCAGAGCTGGAGGACCGGTTTGCGGAGTCCGCCCACCAGATCCTGGCGGACCTAGTCAGTGGAGGTGCCGCGCTGGGCTGGGTCGATCCACCCTCGCGGGATGAGGTGGCGGAACTTCTCCGCCACGTCGTTTCTGCGGCACAGACCGGGGATGCGGCCCTGCGTGCCGCTTACCTCGACCGTCGGCTTGTGGGGTTGGGGTACTGGCTCCGCTACGCCCGACCGACCCATCGGCCACACGCCGATCTGGAGAAGATCGCGGTAGATGCTACTGCCCATGGCCATGGCGTCGGTCGGGCGCTGACCGCTGCCTTGATCACTGACGCCCGGGAGGCGGGTATCGAGGTCCTCACCCTGGACGCCCGTGGCGACAACACCAACGCCCTGCACCTCTACCGGTCGCTGGGCTTCACCGAATACGGCCGCCTCCTCGACTTCGTCGCCGTCGACGAAGACCGTTACGACAAGGTCTTCTACATGCTGGACTTCCGCCAGCAAAGCTGACCACTGTCACGCACGAAAGCCCGGCGGCGACCCGCCGGCGCTTCGCGATCTTTCATACGAGGCGATCACGATATGCGTGGTGGGGATCGACTGTTCGAGGTCGAGCTGGTCGAGAAGAAGCGGTCTCGGAGCCGTCCGGCAGCGGTGGACAACACGTTTCGGGCCTTCGACCCGCACCACGCTGCAGCTGCCTCCGTCGCTGGACTCCCGCTCGTCGTAGAGCCCTTGGGCGAGCACGGCCCGGTCCTCGGTGAGCTTCGGCCGGCGCCCGCCGCCCGCCCCGGAACGGCCCCGTACGGATCGTGCAGCTGAACCTGAACGCCGATCGACGTGTCCGAACACGGCGAGGGAGCCCGTCGGCATGGCTTGCCGTGCTCCCTCGTCGTCCGCACCAATGATCCTTTCTACGCCATCTGTATCGACTTTCTTGAGTTCACTCAGAAGCGGGCACGTCCGTAGCAGCGGCGATCAACGCCACCAGGTTGTCGGTCCAGAAATCGTTCCACCGGGAGACGAGCATGGTCCAACCGTCGCCCTCGGCGAGGATGGCGCCCCGGTCGTCGTCGCAGGTGGAGCGCAGCACCCGCGCGCCCGGCGGGAGCAGCGAGACGCCGGAGCGCACCCGGTCGATGTTGGCGCTGTGCGAGTGGGGCTGCTCGCCCGTCGCGAAGCAGCCGAGGAACAGCGCGTCGATGACGTTGGCGGGTGAGTCGCTGTCGTCGAGTTAAGCCGGACCGGCAGCGCGTCATACGAATTGGCGGACACGCCGCCATGATCCGGCACGCCCGCCGCGAGCACAGGGTTTCCCGGCGGCCGCCCGGGTCAGGGGCGCTGGTCGCGGAACGATGTGAGGAGACCGCCCGTGCGGCGGCCCTCCACGGTGACCGACACCCGCCCCGGGTCGAGCCCGTCGAGGCCGATGACCTTCGTCGTGTTCCGGACGCGGACGGTGACGGACTCGATGCCCCGCACCCGGGAAAGGTCGAGGGGCGCCCGGCGCGGCCTGCGGTGCAGATTCAGGTGCAGCCGGGTGAGGCCGGGGAAGCAGGCGGCGAAGTCGGGCAACGTTGCCGTTTCCGCCACCCCCTTGAGCCGCAGGGACGTGATCGAGGGCAGTGCGACCTCCGGGAGGGCGACGCGGTCGGCGAAGCTGAGGCTCAGCGTGGTCAGCAGCGGAACGGCCTGGAGCGCGGAGAGGTCCAGACCGACTGGCACGCAGTCGAGCACGAGTTCCCGGATGCCGCTGTCGGCGAGGGGGTTCAGGGACAGCGTGGACGTCGGATGGCGTACGTGCAGGCGCCGCAGCCCGGTCAGACCGCCGAGGGCGGGAAGCTCCGAAGTGCGGTGGTCGGCCGTGCCCAGCGCGAGGGACACCACGGAGTCCCGGTCGAGGAGGGCGGAGAGCTCGTGGATCAGCGACGGCTGGGGGAGCGACAGGTTGGGCGCCTCGGGGAGCTGGCGCAGACACGCCACCTGCTCCGCGTTCGTCACCGGGATCTCGATGTCGTCGCAGCGGCAGCTGGCCAGGATGGACTCGCTGAACTCGACCGTGTCGAACCGCGGCCACGCGTTGACGACCTCCTGCCGGACACCGCGCTGGGGAGCGTCCTTGTACGCCTGCATCCGCTGCAGGGCGGCCGGGCCGCCGATCAGCCCGATCGTGCGCACGCTCGCAATGGCCTGCTCCTCCGTCATGTCGGCCGGCCCCGACAGCACGTCGAGGACCACCGCGCCCGCCTGCGCCAGGTTCTCTGCCTCCTCGCGGGTGGCCGGAGGGATGAGGAAGGCGGCGCGGCTGATCACCTCCGCCCTGACCGCCGGGTCGAGCGTCGTGGCGTTCTCCAGGCTCGCCGCAGCCAGGAGGTGATAGCGGCGCCGCTGGGAGGGACGCTGGTCGCCGATGGCCACCAGTTTGCGGAGCAGTTCGGCGCGCTCGCGTTCGCGGGCGTGGCCGACGGCCATGCGGATGACGTCCTCCCACTGGTCGTCGCCGGCATTCTTGGCGAGCAGATCCAGGTCCGAGGTCTCGATGGCCGCCTTCGCGCCAAGGTAGTCCTGAAAGGTCCGGTGGATGAAGTCGACCGTGTCCGGCGTGGGTTCCCGTAACAGCCCGCTGCGCAGCAGCAGATGGCGGAACACCTGGTGCGCGCCGTCCAGCGGGACAACGTGCGGCATGGAGGGCAGCCGTTCCCGGATGATGCGCACGGCCAGCGCCTGGGTCGCCTCGGAACGCCCGTTGCGGATGAGCCAGTACGCGAGCCGCTGGAGGAGCTGGACCTGTTGCTCCTCGGTCAGCTGCAAGCCCTCCGGCGCGATGACCTCCCGCTCCTTGTCGCGGCGGACCAGGAGCATCCGCAGCGCGGCCGCATACAGGTCCATGCGCCCCTCGGGCAGCTGCGAGTGCCGGTCGCGGTGCAAAGCACAGATCACCGAGCACATCAGGGGATTGGTGGCGAGCTGGTACAGGTCGGGCTTGCGGCGCAGGGTGACGTGCAGGGCGGCCCGGTACCGCTCCACCTCGGTGCGCTCCTCGGCGTCCCCGAGAGTCGACAGGGCCGCGTCGTGCCAGCGGTTGACGAACTTGTCGATGTCGCGCTGATTGAGGGGCAGCAGGTCGAACTCGACGAACCCCAGGTCCGCCGCCCAGCCGATCGGGACCGCGGAGGGGCGCGTGGTCACGAGGAAGAACGTGCGCGGGTAGATCTCGGTCAGTTCCGTGAGCCACCGCTTGGTCAGCAGCCTCTTCGACTCCGAGATCTCGTCGATGCCGTCGACGAGGACGATGCCGCGCCCGCTGTGCAGGACCCGGTCGGCCCAGCCCTCCGGTTGCGCGCCGTCCAGCATGCTGCCGGCCATGGCGAGGAACTTGTGAGCGGTGGGGAGTGTGGACTCCTGCGCCAGGCTGCGGAGCGGGAGGATGAACGGGACACGCCCGCGGAGGAAGGCGAGCTCGTCGTCGAAGTCGTTCTGCGCGGCGCTGACAGCGAGCCACTGGGCCAGTGTCGTCTTGCCCGAACCGGCGGGGCCCCGCAGCACTACACGGTGTTTCCCGGTCAGGGCCCCTTCGACCCGGAGCCGGTGGGTGGCCGCAACACCTCCGTCGCGGTTCTGCGCCGAGAGTTCCAGGCTCAAATAGGCCGTGTCGAGCGGCCATCGGGCCTGACCGGGAGCGCTGAGGTCGAGCCCGAAGATGGCGAGCTTGCCGTACTTGAGCCCGAGGTGCTCCAGGTAGCGCTGCTCGAACTCGGCGTCCTGGCTGCGCGGCGGGGGAAGCCGCGCCGTCAGCACCTCCATACGGCGCATGGTCTCGTCGATCATGCGGGTCTGCGTGATCAGCGTGGCCGGGATGAAGGCCGAGCGCTGCGTGAAGAACTGCAGGATGTGCAGGCAGCAGACGTCGAGCAGGGAACGGTAGAGGTTCGTCGCGTCGGCGCTCATGTTCCGCGTCGAGTCGTCCGCCGCGGCCGACAGCTTGCGCGCCAGCTCGACGTGCCCGAGGTGGACCGCCTGGACGTCCTCCATCTCCAGGTCGCCGAGCGAGAGCAGGGTCTTGGTCAGCGCGTCGACCACGGCTATCCGGTCACCGTCGTGCACCGCCGGCTCGTACGGGTTCGCGGCGAGGGTCCGGCTGATCAGCTTCTCGCTGATCTTGCGTACGTCTCGCTCGTCCAGGGTGCGCTTCTGGCCACGCCAGCTGACCAGTTTGGAGACACGGATCGGCTTACTGACGAGGTCGGCGCCGCTCTCCTCCCGCACGAACAGCTTCGCCACGAGCGGCTTGATCAGTGTCGAGGCGACCCGCGCCGCCATCCCCAGAGCCGCAGGCTCCACCCTCGACCGCCTCTCGGTGAACCGTCGCGTCGACATCAGATTAGAGGCGCGGAGGCTCTCTGTCGCCGCAGCACCGAAATCTCCGCGGCTGCGGGTCCTGGCCAGCCGCGTCGAACGGGCCGAACCGGTCCGCATCGTGAGGGAGTCAGGAGTTCCCAGGTCGCCCTTGTTTCGGGTCACTGCACCGTCATCCCCAGCCACAGCGGTCGCGGGGAACGATCACCTCACGAACGGGAAACGATCTTCGAGTCGTCACATCGCCCCTGGTTGAACTCACCCGTGAATGCCCCTATGCGGGAGCCCCCTATGTCCGAACCCATACCTTCACCCATCGTTCCAGCCGACGTAGCACGCCCACGCCGACGTGATCTCAGTCATGCAGTCGTGCCGGACAAAGAGACAGCATGTCTCGCTACAACGCGACACAACGGGGACGCCCGATCCGCGCGTAAGGCGACATGACCTGCGTGGGACACAGCGCCTGCCGACACAAAGGGCCGGGCGGTTGGAGTCACGCAGTTCGGGTCCTTCCGACGCAGCCCCACCCCGCCCGCTGAAGAGTCCTACTTCCTCGCGGAGAACATCAACTTGTGGTGAGCAACCACGGAGTGATCGTCTGTGCGGGCGGAGGTTCGGTACAGAGGATGGTGGGACAGTTCGCGAGTACATCGAGCCATGACGGCCCCAACCACTCGATGCCTGATTCAGGGTTACTGACGTCGGCTCGTCAGGGTGAACCTTTGCGAATCCGGCGAGCGCACCCGGCTGCGCAACACGCTGGTCCGCCTGCCGCCGGGCTGATCCGCGAACGGCCCCGAAGGGGAATCAGTTTATCGGCGGCGCCAGGGCAGGGTGAGGTCGGCGGCAGGCGGACCAGCGTGTTGCGCAGCCGGGTGCGCTCGCCGGATTCGCAAAGGTTCACCCTGACG
>NZ_SDIG01000064.1:0-32470 GCF_004122755.1 Streptomyces sp. TM32 | reverse complement strand
GTGTGGGGGCCGGGGCGCGGCGGGGCGTAGCGCGTGCCTTCCGGATCGGCCCGGGGCCGCGACGCTCCCCCGCCACCGCTGGGAGGTGCCCCCGGGCACGGCGCGGCCCCGTACACCGTCGGAGCGGCGTACGGGGCCGGGCGCAGGAGCGGCTGACCGGGGGTCAGTCCCCGGTGGGCCGGCGGTTGCGGATGCCCAGGCGGCTGTGCGCGCGCCCGTACAGGAAGTAGATGACGAAGCCGGCCGCCATCCAGATCGCGAACCGGACCCAGGTCTCCGCGGGCAGATTGAGCATCAGCCACACCGAGGCCAGGACGGACAGCAGCGGCACCACCGGCACCCACGGGGTGCGGAAGGAGCGGGGCAGGTCGGGCCGGGAACGGCGCAGGATGATGACGCCGAGCGCGACCACGACGAACGCGAACAGGGTGCCGATGTTGACCAGTTCGGCGAGGACGTCGATCGAGGTGAAGCCGGAGACGACGGCGACGACGACGCCCAGTGCGATGGTGGACCGGTAGGGGGTCCCGTACCGCGGGTGGGCCCGGGAGAAGACCCGGGGCAGCAGCCCGTCCCGGCTCATCGCGAAGAACACCCGGCTCTGGCCGAGCAGCAGGATCAGGCAGACCGACGTCAGGCCGACGGCGGCGCCGAAGCTGATCACGTCCGCGAAGAAGGGGTACCCGAGGTCCTTGAAGGCATCCGCCAGCGGGGCATCGGTGGAGAGTCTGCTGTATTTCTCCATGCCGGTGACGACGACCGACACGGCCACGTAGAGGACCGTGCAGAGGGCGAGCGAGCCGAGGATGCCGCGCGGCACATCGCGCTGCGGGTTGCGGGTCTCCTCGGCGGCGGTGGCAACGATGTCGAAGCCGATGAAGGCGAAGAAGACCACGGCGGCCGCGGCGAAGATGCCCATGACCCCGAAGCTGGCCGGGGTGAAGCCGAACATCAGCTGCGCCAGCGGCGCGGCCAGCCCGCCCCCGCCCGCGTTGGGCTTGCTGGGCGGGACGAACGGCTCGTAGTTGGCGCCGGTGATCATGAAGACGCCGGCGATGATGACCAGCAGGACGACGGTGACCTTGATCCCCACGACCACCGCCGTCACCCGCGAGGACAGCTTCATCCCGAGCACCAGGATGCCGGTCAGGACCAGCACGAGGATGCAGGCGAGCAGGTCGAAGCCGAAGTGCCCCTCGTGCGTACCGGACAGCATCGGCGGCAGATGCCACCCCGCGCCGTCCATCAGCTCGCGCACATAGCCCGACCAGCCGACCGCGACCACCGCACAGCCCAGGGCGAGCTCCAGGATCAGGTCCCAGCCGATGATCCAGGCCGGAAGTTCGCCCAGGGAGGCGTACGAGAAGGTGTAGGCCGAACCGGCGACCGGCACGGTGGAGGCGAACTCCGCATAGCACAGCGCCGCCAGCGCACAGACCACGCCCGCCACGACGAAGGACAGCGCGACGGCCGGCCCGGCCTGCTCCTTGGCAACCTTTCCGGTGAGGACGAAGATGCCGGTGCCGATGACGACACCGACCCCGAACACGGTCAGATCGAGCGCCGACAGGGACTTTTTGAGCGTGTGCTCCGGCTCCTCGGTGTCCAGGATCGACTGCTCCACAGTCTTCGTCCTGAACAGGCCGCGATCGCGGCGTGAATCATGTGGTGTGCCGTGCTGTGTGCTCATGGGCGAACCTCCGCCTGGACGACCCTCGCAACTCTCCTGAACTGACCGAGTCTCCGCAATGCCGGGAAACAGTCAGCTTCGGCGGGGCGCCGGGCGGTGGGGATTCACCCGATGGGGTGCGGCTGCGCTGATGCCGATGGGCCGGGCGGCACATCCGTACGGATGCCCGGCCGGCCCATCGGTGCCGTCTGCGGCGTCAGTCGCGGGCGACCTCGGCGGGCTCGGCCGCGCCCTGGGCGCCGACCGGCTCGGCGTCGTCGTACCGGCCGTCGATCTTGGAGACCAGGCCGGTCACCTGGCGTGCGATGTCCGGCGCGGTGAGCCCGATCTCCGCCAGGACCTCCTTGCGGGAGGCGTGGTCGAGGAACCGCTCGGGGATGCCGAAGTCACGCAGCGGCAGGTCCACACCGGCGTCCCGCAGCGACTGGGCGACGGCCGAACCGACGCCGCCGGAGCGGATGTTGTCCTCGACGGTGACCACGACCCGGTGGGTGGCGGCGAGCCCGGGCAGCGCCGGATCGACCGGCTTGACCCAGCGCGGGTCGACGACGGTGGTGGAGATGCCCTGCTTGTCGAGAAGGTCGGCAATCTCCAGGCACATCGGGGCGAGCGCACCGACGGACACCAGCAGGACGTCGGGCTGCTTGACACCCTCGGCCGGCTCGCGCAGCACGTCCATCCCGCCGATGCGCCCGATGGCCTCGACGGCCGGCCCGACCGCACCCTTGGAGTACCGCACGACGGTGGGCGCGTCATCGACCTCGACGGCCTCGCGCAGCTGGGCGCGGACCTGGTCGGCGTCGCGCGGCGCGGCGATCCGCAGCCCCGGGACGACCTGCAGGATCGACATGTCCCACATGCCGTTGTGCGAGGCGCCGTCGGTGCCGGTGACGCCGGCCCGGTCCAGCACGAAGGTGACCCCGCACTTGTGCAGCGCCACGTCCATCAGCACCTGGTCGAAGGCGCGGTTGAGGAAGGTGGCGTAGACGGCGAAGACCGGGTGCAGGCCGCCGGTGGCCATCCCGGCGGCGGAGACCGCCGCGTGCTGCTCGGCGATGCCGACGTCGTAGACCCGGTCGGGGAAGGCCTTGGCGAACTTGTCCAGTCCGACCGGCTGGAGCATGGCCGCCGTGATGGCGACGATGTCGTCCCGCTCCTTGCCGAGCTCGACCATCTCGTCACCGAAGACGGACGTCCAGTCCTTGCCGCCCGAGGAGAGCGGCAGGCCGGTGTCGGGGTGGATCTTGCCGACGGCGTGGAAGCGGTCCGCCTCGTCCTGGAGGGCGGGCTGGTAGCCGCGGCCCTTTTCGGTGAGGCAGTGGACGATGACCGGACCGCCGAAGCGCTTGGCACGCGTCAGGGCGGACTCCAGCGCCTCGATGTCATGGCCGTCGATCGGGCCGACGTACTTCAGGCCCAGGTCCTCGAACATGCCCTGCGGGGCGATGAAGTCCTTCAGCCCCTTCTTGGCGCCGTGCAGGGTCTCGTACAGCGGCTTGCCCAGGACGGGGGTGCGCTCCAGCAGGTCCTTGCCACGGGCCAGGAAGCGCTCGTAGCCGTCCGTGGTGCGCAGCGTGGCCAGGTGGTTGGCGAGGCCGCCGATGGTCGGGGCGTAGGAGCGCTCGTTGTCGTTGACGACGATGACGAGCGGGCGGTCCTTGGCAGCGGCGATGTTGTTGAGCGCCTCCCAGGCCATACCGCCGGTCAGCGCGCCGTCGCCGATGACCGCGGCGACCCGATTGCTCGAACCACGGACCTCGTTGGCCTTCGCGATGCCCTCGGCCCAGCCCAGCACCGTGGAGGCGTGGCTGTTCTCGATGACGTCGTGCGCGGACTCGGCGCGGGAGGGGTACCCGGACAGGCCGCCCTTCGCCTTCAGCTTGGTGAAGTCCTGACGGCCGGTGAGAAGTTTGTGGACGTAGGACTGGTGCCCGGTGTCGAAGAGCACCTTGTCCTTGGGCGAGTCGAAGACACGGTGCAGGGCGATGGTCAGCTCGACCACACCGAGGTTCGGGCCGAGGTGTCCGCCGGTCTTGGACACCTCGTCGACAAGGAAGGTACGGATCTCCCCCGCCAGCTGCTCCAGCTGCTCCGGGTCCAGTCGGTCCAGATCGCGCGGTCCCCTGATACGGGACAGCAACGCCCTCCCGTTGCCAGCCACCACCCCGGCCGGACTCGCTTTGCGCGGCACCTCCTGCACCCCTGCCTCCTTGCTGCTTGCTGCCGTGGATCGAGCTTGCCGATCAGATGAGTCTAATGTTGCGTCCGCCGCGGGCACGCCCGGGCCTTGCGATGTATGTCACTCGGGTGACTCGGGCTCCGGCACACCGTTTCCCCCCGCCGGCGCGCACGGACCGGCCCCCACCGGATCATGCCCGGTGGGGGCCGCTGCCGTCGAACGACGACCGGTGCGATCAGGTCCGGCCGGCTGTCTTCTGCGTCCGCCGGGAGACCGAGTCGATCACGACGGCGGCGAGCAGCACCGCGCCGGTGATCATGTACTGGATCTCACTCGCCATGCCGAGCAGGTTCAGGCCCTGCTGGATCGACTGGATGACCAGCATGCCCAGCAGCGCGGACCAGATCTTGCCGCGGCCGCCGAAGAGGCTGGTGCCACCGATGACGGCCGCCGCGATGACGTTCATCAGGGTGTTGCCGGAGCCCAGGTTCTTGGTGGCACCGCCGGAGAGGCTGGCGATGAACAGTCCGCCGAAGGCGGCGAGCATGCCCGAGATCGCGAAGACGCTGATCCGGATCTTGTTCACATTGATACCGGCCCGGCGGGCCGCCTCGGCGTTGCCGCCGACCGCGAAGATCTGCCGGCCGTAGGTGGTGCGGCGCACCACGAAGTCGGCGAGGACCAGCACCGCGAGGAACAGCACCAGGGCCAGCGGCAGACCGCGGGCGCCGGCCGGCTCGTTCAGGACGTAGGCGACCACGAAGGCGATCAGCGCGACCACGCCGGTCCGCAGCAGGATCTCGCTGAGCGGCCGGGACGGCAGGTCAGCGGCCTTGCGTCGGCGGCTCTCCAGCAGCAGCGAGCCCGCGTAGGCGAGGACGGCGATCAGCGCCAGGCCGTAGCCGGCGGCCTTGTCCTCGAAGTAGTAGCCGGTGAGGTTCTCCACCAGGCTGCCGGCCGGCGTGTTGATGGAGCCCTCGTTGCCCATCATCCAGATCTGCAGGCCGCTCCAGCCGAGGAAGCCGGCCAGCGTGACGACGAAGGCCGGCACACCGATTTTGGCGAAAAAGAACCCGTGCAGGGCGCCGATGGCCAGTCCCGCGACGATGGCGATCAGGACCGCGAGCCAGTCGTTGACGCCCTTGGTGACGCTGAGGACGGCCCACACGGCCGCGCCGACACCCGCCACCGAGCCGACCGACAGGTCGATCTCGCCGAGCAGCAGCACGAAGACGATGCCGACGGCCATGATGCCGAGGCCGGAGGTGTAGACACCGATGTTCGCGAGGCTGTCCGCGGACAGGAAGCTGCTGTTCTTGAACTGGAAGACGATCGCGATGACGATCAGGCCGATGACGACCGGCAGCGAGCCCAGCTCACCGCCGCGCACCCGGCGCTTGAAGTCGCTGAGGTAGCCGGCGAAACCCTGCTCACGGACGAGCAGACGGGGGTCGACGGCGGCCGGCTGGGGGGCGTCCGCCGCGAGGGGTGCGTCCTTCGTCGCGTCGTCCGCCGGCTGCTTGGTGAGGTCACTCATGCCGAAACCTCGCTCCGCTCGGCCCCGCATTCGCGAGGCACGCACCTCTCCATGGTTCGCTCGCTGCCCTCGCTCACGCCCCGGCCTCCTTCTTCACCTGGTCCGTACGCGCCTTACGGCGGGTCACGGCGTTGTCCGACGCGCCGGTGATGGCGGCGATGATCTCTTCGTGGGAGGTGCCCTCGACATCGAAGACACCGTTGTTGCGGCCCAGCCGCAGCACCGCGACCCGGTCCGCGACGGCCTGCACATCCGCCATGTTGTGGCTGATGAGGATGACGCCCAGGCCGCGCTCCCGCAGCCGCTCGACGAGGTCGAGGACCTGCGCGGTCTGCTCGACACCGAGGGCGGCGGTGGGCTCGTCGAGGATGACGACCTTCGGGTCGCCGATCAGCGCCCGGGCGATCGCGACGACCTGCCGCTGACCGCCGGAGAGCGCGGCGACCGGGATGCGGACGCTGGGGATGCGGATGGACAGGGTGTCCAGCAGCTCCTTGGCGCGCTTCTCCATCGCGATCTCGTCGAGGACACCGGCGGTGCGGGTCTCGTTGCCGAGGAAGAGATTGGCGACGACATCGAGGTTGTCGCAGAGCGCGAGGTCCTGGTAGACGGTGGCGACGCCGAGGTCCTGGGCGTCGTGCGGCTTGTTGATGCGTACCGCGCCGCCCTCCCATTCGATGGCGCCGTCGTCGACCGGGTGGACGCCCGAAATGGTCTTGACGAGCGTGGACTTGCCGGCGCCGTTGTCGCCGACGAGGGCGACCACCTCACCGGGGTGGATCTCCAGGGTGACGTCCGTGAGTGCTTGGACGGCGCCGAACCGCTTGGAGATTCCGCGCAACGCCAGCACAGGCGTAGCGGACACGTGAATCATCTCCTTCGCCGCCGTCACAACGGCGGGGATGGTGGTGCGTGGAGCGGGGGGCTTGCGGGGAACGGTCCGGGTCCGCGCCGGGAAAGGGGGCATCGCGGGGCGGGGACGGACCGGGTCGCAGTGGGGACCGGACGAAGTGCGGACCGGTGGGGAGAGAGGAACAACGGATCCGGACCGGCTCGGGACGGAGACCCGGTCGGGACGGGAACCGCGGGCGGTGCCGCGGCCCCGCCCGACCGGGGGTGCCTGGCGCCTGGGCGCCGGGCCGTGGAGTGCCGGGGCCGGTGGGGCCGCGGCGGGAGTGCCGGGGCCGGTGGCCCGGGGCCTTACTTGATGCCGGCTGCCGCGCAGGCCTTCTTGACGTCGCCGGTGCAGATCTGGCTCGCCTTGTAGACCTTGTCCTTGATGATCGTGGACTCGATGTTGTCCTTGGTCACGATCTGCGCGTCGTAGAGCTTCGCGGGGATGCCCTTGACCTCGCCGCTGAGGCTGTCGACCTTGGTGGGCGTCAGGGAGTCGATCTTCTCGCCCTTGAGCAGCTTGACGGCGATCTCGGCGGTGGAGTCGGCCTGCGGCTTGATCTGCTTGTAGATCGTGAACGCCTGGTCGCCCTTGAGGACCCGCTGCAGACCCGCGAGCTCGGCGTCCTGACCGCCGACCGGGACCTTGACGCCCTTCTGCTTGAGCGCGGTGATGATGCCGCCGGCCATGCCGTCGTTACCGGAGTAGACGCCCTGGAAGCCGTCCTTGCCGAGCGAGTCGAGGGCCGCGCTCATCTTCTTGTTCGCCTCGTCCGGCGACCAGTCCGGAATGTCCTGCTCGTACGCGATCTTCTTGACCTGCTTGTCGAGGACGCTGTGGGCGCCCTTCTTGAAGAACGGCATGTTCGGGTCGGTCGGCGAGCCGTTGATCATGACGACATTGCTGTCCTTGGCCTTGTCGCCGAGCGCCTTGACCAGCGCCTGGCCCTGCAGGCGGCCGATCTTCTCGTTGTCGTAGGACACGTAGGCGGAGATGTTGCCCTCGGCCAGCCGGTCGTAGGCGACGACCTTCACGCCCTTCTTGGCGGCCTGGTTCACCCAGGACCTGGTGGCCTTGTAGTCGACCGAGTCCAGAATGATCACCTTCACGCCCTGGGTGATCAGCGCGTCGAACTGCTTCTTCTGGGTCTCGGTGTCCTGCGCCGCGTTGTTGTACCGCACCGTGCAGTCGCTGCACAGCTGCTTGATCTTCGCCTCCATCAGCGGGCGGTCGAAGGTCTCGTAACGCGTGGTCTTGTTCTCCGGCAGGAGCAGACCGATGGTCTTGTTCTGGCCACCGCCGCCGGCCTTGCTGTCACCGGCCTTGCCACAGGCGGCCACGGAGAGCGCCATCGAAACGGCAGCGGTACCTATCACGACGCGACGCGTCCATACGTTCATTGAGGTTGCCTCCCTGACGTGGCCGCGTCGTGCGGCCGAGGTGGCTGGAAGTCAACTCGGACCCCAGCCGACCGTCAAGAAGTAAATCCTTAACGAGATGGCAACGGTGCCATGCGTTAGCTGTGTGAACTCAGCGCTTTCACGCTAGGGCCGGGGCATCCACCGGCTGCCCGCCGTCCAGCAGGGTCGAATCGCCCATCTCGCTCAGCACCAGCGCGAGCGCGCCCAGCACCTCGGCACGGCCGCCGAGCGTGCCGGGCACGATCCCCAACTGCCGTGCCGCGCTGGGAATGGCGTACCGCGAGACCGACTCCCGGATCGGCGCGAGCACCAGCTCACCGGCGTCGGCGAGATCGCCGCCGAGCACCACCCTGCTCGGATTGAGCAGATTGCACAGGTTCGCCACACCACTGCCGATATGGCGGCCTACGTCCGCAATCACCCGCCGGCAGCCGGGGTCGCCCTCGCGGGCCAGCTGCACCACCCGCGCCATGGTCAGATCCGGGCCGTGGCTCGGTTGCAGCAGCGGGAGGACGTACCGGGCCGCGGTGAAGGTCTCCAGGCAGCCGCGGTTGCCGCAGCGGCACACCGGACCCGCCTCGTCCAGCGTGATGTGCCCGATCTCGCCCGCCGTACCGCCCGGTCCGCGGTAGATCTGGCCGCTGATCACCAGGCCGGCGCCGACACCGCTGGCGACCTTGATGTACGCCAGGTCGGAGGCCCCTCGGCCGCCGCCCCACACCAGCTCGCCCAGCGCGCCCAGGTTGGCGTCGTTGTCGACGTGGACCGGCACCCCGAGGCGCCCGGACAGCTCCTGGCGCGGGTTCGTCCCCGCCCAGCCCGGCAGGATCGCCGTCGAGCCCAGCGTCCCGGATTCGACGTCGATCGGCCCGGGCACACCCAGCCCGACGCCGACGACCTTGCCGACGCCGATCCCGGTGGCCTCGATCAGCCGGTTGACCAGCTCTTCCGCCCGATCGAAGCCCTCCGCGGCGGAGGCGTCCACATCGATCGGCTCGGCCTGCTCGGCGAGCACCTGATGGGCGAGGTTGCCGATGGCCACCCGCAGATGGGAGTGGCCGAAATCGACGCCGACGACGATGCCCGCGTCACCGGAGAGCGAGACGCTGCGCGCCCGCCGCCCGCCCGCCGAGGTGGGGGTCACCTCAACGGTCCCCCCGTCCTTCAACTCACGAACGATGTTGGAAACGGTGGCCGCGGACAGCCCCGTGCTCCGGGCGATCTCCGCCTGGGTGAGCGAGCCCGCCATGCGCACCGCGCGCACGACCCGCTCCAGATTGGCCCGGTGCAGCGAGGACTGCGACCCCGGAGTCTCCATTGACTCATACTCCCGTCTCGGGCCGGCTCCCCCAGCGGTGGCCGGGGAGGCACGACGACCTCCCGACCGCACCCCCCTCATTCGGGGGACGGCCATCGATTCAACATGTGAACTCTAAGCAGAACGCCAGCCGGGAAGTCTCGTCAAGGCGTTGAGTCCGGCATGATCGAAGGCCGGCCCCGGCGGGAAAACCCGCGGGGCGGCTCCGTTGCCGCGGAGTCGCCCCGGGGTGCGCGCGGGAGGGCACACACAGACACGCGCCAAGATGGCGCAAAACAATCGGCGGTACGAACGGAGTGCCGGGCCCCTACTTGATCGCCCCCGCCGTCAGCCCCGCCTGCACCTGGCGCTGGAAGATGAAGTACACCAGCAGCACGGGCAGCATCGCGATCATCATGCCGGCCATCAGCCCGCCCCAGTCCCCCTCATATCCCTGCTGCAGCGCGATGTTGGCCAGGCCCTGCGTCAACACGTACTTGTCCTCGTCCTGGTTGAGGACCATCGGCAGCAGATACTGATTCCACTGCCCCAGGAAGTTGAAGATCCCGATGCTGATCAGGCCGGGCTTGGCCATCGGCAGCATCACCTGGAAGAACGTCCTGGCGTGCGAGGCCCCGTCGATCATCGCCGCCTCCGCCACCGACGTCGGCAGGGTGCGGAAGAAGGACGTCATGAAGAAGACGGTGAACGGCAGCGAGTAGGCGATGTAGACCGCGATCAGGCCCTGGTACGTGGCCAGCAGCGGAATCCCGGGGAAGTCCCGCATCACGAAGAACAGCGGGATGACCAGCATGAACACCGGGAAGGACATCCCGGCCACGAACAGGTAGTAGATGACGCGGTTGCCCGGGAACGTGAACCGCGCCAGGACGTAGCCCGCCATGGAGCCGAGCACCATCGTTCCGGTGACCGAACCACCCACCACGATCAGGGTGTTGAGGAACATCTTGCCGATGTTCGCCTTGTTCCAGGCGTTGGCCCAGTTCTCGACGTGCAGTGTGCCCGGCAGCGACCAGGGCGTGGTGAGGATGTCCCCGCTGCTCTTGAACGAGCTCCACAGCACCCACAGCAGCGGCATGCCCACCATCAGCGCCCACACGATCAGCATGCCGTGCGAGAAGACGTTGAGCACGCCTCCCTCGGCACCCCGGCGCGACTTCCCGGCGCTCTTCCTGCCGTCGGACCGCTGCCCGGGCACCGCCGAGAGCTTCTCCACCGCATTGGTTTCCGTCGTCATGCGCCCTGCCCCTAGAACTCGATCCGCTCACGGCGCGCAAAGCGCATCGTGAGGACGGCGAACAACAGCGTGACGACGAGCATGGCGACACCCATCGCCGCGGCATAGCCGAACTGGCTGTCCCGGAAAGCGGTTTGGTAGAGCCGGAGTGGTACGACATCGGTGGCGCCGTCCGGACCGCCCATGTTCACCGACATGATCTGCACCAGGGCGAAGGCGTCCATCGCGATGATGCCCATGTACACCCAGCCGGTCTGCACGGTGTCCCACAGCAGCGGAAGGGTGATCCGGAAGAAGGTGTGGATGCGGTTGGCGCCGTCCAGCAGCGAGGCCTCGTAGATCTCCCGCGGAATGGAGGCCATGGCGGCGGAGAAGAGCACGACGTAGAAGCCGACGTTCGCCCAGACCATCACCACCATGATGCAGGCGAGGGCGATACCGCGTTCGCCCAGCCAGGAACTCTGCAGCGAGTCCAGACCCACCGCGCCCAGCAGCGAGTTGAGCATGCCGTCGTGCGGGTCCGGGTTGTAGATGTTGAACCAGATCACCGAGATGATGGTGATCGAGATGACCTGCGGGAAGAAGTAGACGAATTTGTAGAACGAGGCTCCGCGGACGCCGGTGATGACCGCGCCGCGGCGGGCCCGGCCGCCGACATTGAGCATGAAGGCGAAGAACAGCCCCAGCGTCAGGGTGGCGATCGGGACCAGCACCAGCATGATGACGTTGTGCCGCAGCGCGTTCCAGAACTCGTCGCTGTGCAGAAGCTTGTCGTAGTTGCCCAGACCGACGCTCTTGGCGGCGCCGCGCAGGCCGCTCCATTCCGTCGTCGAGATCTGGAATGCCTGGATGAACGGCGAGATCACAAAGATCGCGTAGATCAGCAGAGGCAGGGCCAGGAACCCCACGATGAATCGGTACTTGCCGTGTTGCATGCGCTCCCCGGCCCTCCCTCGTCAAGTGGCGTATGTGGTGGCTCAGGTCTCGCGGTGGAACTTGGTGACGGAGTCGTCCTTGGCGGTTTCATCCGCGTACTGCTGGGCCTTTTTGATCCACTCCGCCGCCTTCATGTCACCGGTCAGCAGCTGGCTGGTGAGACCGCCCAGTTTCTCGTCGGTCAGCTTCGGATACCACTCCTGCAGCTGGATCATCAGCAGGTTCTGGCCGCCCGCCTTGACGGCCTCGGCGGCCGAGGAGAGCCCCGGTGAGAGCTGCATTCCGTCGGTCGCACCTTGGACCGTGGTGAGCGACCGGACCTTTGTCGCGAAATTCTGCGCATGCTTCTTCGACAGCAGAATGCGCAGCAGCTCCATACCGCCGACCGGATTCTTCCCGTCCTTGGCCACGATGAACGGCTCGCTGGGCTCGGCACGCAGGGTGCCGTGCGGCATCTTGTCGCCGCTGCCGCCGTTGAACAGCGGGCCGACGGCCATGTCGAAGTCCTTCGGCGTGGTCGGCGCCGCCTCGTTCTCCACCCAGGAGCCGTTGGGGAGGAAGACGGCCTTGCCCCGGGTCCAGGCGGTCTGCGACTGGATGTGGGTCAGGCCCTGGCTGCCCTGGAGGAAATAGCCCTTGGCGGCCAGCTCCGCGTAGTGCTCCACGACCTGCTTGACCGCGTCGTTCGATGTCCAGGCCTTGGGCTCCAGATTGTCGATGGCGATCCATTTGTCGAGCCCGCCGATCTTGGCGATCTGCGCGAACAAATTGAAGTGGACGTAGTAGGGGTACTTGCCCGGGTACGTCCAGGGCGCCACGCCCGCCTTCTTGATCTCGCCGCAGAGCTTGACCATGTCGTCGAGAGAGGTCGGATACTCCCAGCCCTTGTCCTTCAGCAGCTTGTGGGAATACCACGTGCCATAGACCGTGAACGCATAGTAGAAGACGTCGAAGACGTCCTTGTGCTTGCCCTTTTCCAGGGTGCTGGGGTAGAGCGTGTCCCGGATCTTCTTCTTCGGATCGTCCAGCGACGGCGCATCGAGCAGCGCCGCCAGATCCTGCAACTGGCCCTGCGCGGACAGCTTGTTCATGTCCAGATGGTCGGCCCCGGAGTTGTCGATGATGTCCGGGGGATTTCCGCCGGCGAAGCGCGGCTGCAGCTTCGGCCCGACCTGCTGTGTTCCGGTGTGCTTGACGGTGACGCCATAGGTCTTGTCGTAATCGGCCTCGGCGTCCTTGGCGTACTGGTCGCCCAGCCCGCCCTTGAAAATGAACGCCTCCAGGGCCACGCCCTTCTTCACGCCCAGCGGGTTCTTCGCCGAGGTCGCGCCCTTGTTCTTGGCGCCCTTGTCGTCATTTCCGCCACCGCCTCCGGTGGCACACGCCGAGAGCGTTCCCATGGCCGGTACGGCGATGATTCCCAGCGCAGCGGCTCGCTTGACCAGATCGCGACGGTTGAATGCAGAGGTGGATCCCATGCTCAAGTCCTCGCCTTCTTCAGGACTCAGGCGGTGAACCGGAGCCACCCCGGCACCGCGGGTCAGATGAAGCTGAGTTGTACGGGATGTGCACCGGGAAGCCAGGGAAGTGCGGGAAGGTCGTCCGTCCCCCGCTTTCCCCCCGGATCCACGGCCGTGTCGCACGGCCGGTCGGACGCCGACAGGTATAGTCCACTTCCGGCCGCAGGGGCAAGATCGAACGCAGGGTCGGACGGCAGTCTTTCCCTAGTTGAGACCTCCCCGGTATGCGGGGGATTTTCCGGTCGTCACCCCCGGGCGCGCCGGCCGGCACGACCGACCCACCGATCCCGGCGCCACCCTTGACACCAAAGCCCCCTACGCACGTTACTTATCTCTGCTTAGCTAGGCGCCACCCAACTGACAACGATGTCACCCTGGTTGAGAGGGCTCGCGTGCGGCTCAGACACCGGCACCGTCCACTGCGCGGGATCGCCCGCCCCGCCGCTCTCGTGGCGGCCGCTCTGCTCGTCGTCACCGGGCCCGGACCGGCCGGTACAGCCCAGGCCGCACCGCCCCAACGTCCCCACGTGGCAACGGAGTTCCACTCGTCCTTGGAGGCCGGTGACCCCCAGCCGGACTGGCACGACGCCGTCGAGACCGGGCCCGACGGACGGCCCAGGGTCTTAGGCGTCACCCAGGAGACCGCCCCCGCGGCGCCCGGGATGAGCACCGGCACCGACACCGGCCCCGGCGACTCCCCGACCGCCAAAGCGCACGCCGGCTTCAGCGGCGGCCACGCGCTGCGCTACGCCGGCACCCACACCGCCGGTGGCCGCGGCTATGCGTACAACAAGGTGTTCGATGTCAGCATCCCCGTCACCGCGGACACGTCGCTCTCGTACGAGATCTTTCCGGAGATGGCGCGGAGCGACGCGGACTATCCGGCGACCCATGCGGCCCTCGATCTGGCCTTCACCGACGGCACCTACCTCAGCGAGCTGTCCGCCGTCGACCAGCACGGCGCACCGCTGACCCCGCAGGGGCAGGGCGCCTCCAAGACGCTCTACGTCAACCAGTGGAACCACCGGGAGTCGCGGATCGGCGCGGTCGCCGCGGGCAGGACGGTCGCCCGCATCCTGGTCGCCTACGACGCGCCGAGGGCCCCGCGGACCACCACGGCCTTCCGCGGCTGGGTCGATGACATCACCCTCGGTCCGGCCGCCCCGGACACACCGCTCGGCCACCTCTCCGACTACGCCGTCACCACCCGCGGCACGCTCTCCAGCGGCAGCTTCTCGCGCGGCAACACCTTCCCCGCCACCGCCGTCCCCAACGGCTTCACCTTCTGGACCCCGGTGACCAACGCGGGCTCCGCCGACTGGCTCTACGAATACGCGCGGAAGAACAACGCCGACAACCTGCCCACCCTCCAGGCCTTCAGCGCCAGCCATGAGCCGAGTCCGTGGATGGGCGACCGGCAGACCTTCCAGGTCATGCCGTCCGTCGCGGCCGACACCCCGGACGCCTCGCGCACCGGCCGGGCGCTGCCCTTCCACCACAGCAACGAGACCGCGAAGCCGCACTACTACGGCGTGACCTTCGACAACGGCCTCAAGACGGAGATCACCCCGACCGATCACGCCGCGCTGATGCGCTTCACCTTCCCCGGCGACCGGGCGAGCCTGATCTTCGACAACGTCAACAACAAGGGCGGCCTGAGCCTGGACACCGAGCGCGGCGTCGTCACCGGCTTCTCGGACGTCAAGAGCGGGCTCTCCGTAGGCGCCACCCGGCTCTTCGTCTACGGCGTCTTCGACGCGCCGGTCACCGGCGGCGGCAGGCTCGACAACGGCGGGGGCCCGGACGTCACCGGCTACCTCCGCTTCCGGCCCGGCGCGGACCGCACCGTGACCATGCGGATCGCGACCTCCCTGATCAGCGTGGACCAGGCGAAGGCGAATCTGGCCCGGGAGATCCCCGCCGACGCCACCTTCGCCGGGATCCAGGACCGGGCGCAGGCGCAGTGGGACGACCTCATGGGCCGGATCGAGGTCCAGGGCGCGAGCCGCGACCAGCTCACCACCCTCTACTCCAACCTCTACCGCCTCTACCTCTACCCCAACTCCGGCTCCGAGACGGTCGGTTCGCGCAGCCGCTATGCCAGCCCCTTCTCGCCGCAGACCGGCCAGGACACCCCGACCCACACCGGTTCGAAGATCGTCGACGGTGCGATCTACGTCAACAACGGCTTCTGGGACACCTACCGGACCACCTGGCCCGCCTATTCGCTGCTCACCCCGGAACGGGCCGGGAAAATGGTCGACGGCTTCGTGCAGCAGTACAAGGACGGCGGCTGGATCTCCCGATGGTCGTCGCCCGGTTATGCGGACCTCATGACCGGTACGAGTTCCGATGTGGCCTTCGCCGATGCCTACCTCAAGGGCGTGCCGTTCGACGCCGAGGCGGCCTACGCCGCGGCCGTCAAGAACGCCACCGTCGCCCCGCCGAACTCCGGAGTCGGCCGCAAGGGCATGACCACGTCCCCCTTCCTCGGCTATACCAGCACCGACACCCGCGAGGGAATGTCCTGGGCGCTGGAGGGCTATCTCAACGACTTCGGTATTTCCCGTATGGGCCAGGCTCTGTACGAGAAGACCAAAAAGCCCCGCTACAAGGAAGAATCGGCGTATTTCCTGGGCCGCGCCCAGAACTACGTCCGGCTCTTCGACGCGAAGGCCGGCTTCTTCCAGGGCAAGGACGCCCACGGCAACTGGCGACTGCCCGCGGATCGGTTCGACCCCCGCGTCTGGGGCTACGACTACACCGAGACCAACGCCTGGACCGCCGCCTTCACCGCGCCCCAGGACACCCGCGGGCTGGCCAACCTCTACGGCGGCCGCTCGGGCCTGGCCAAGAAGCTGGACGCCTACTTCTCCACCCCGGAGACCGCGGCCAAGGAATTCGCCGGCTCCTACGGCCAGGTGATCCACGAAATGACCGAGGCCCGCGACACCCGGATGGGCATGTACGGGCACAACAATCAGCCGGCGCACCACATCGGCTACCTGTACGACTCCGCCGGGCAGCCCTGGAAGACCCAGGAAAAGGTCCGCGAGGCGATGTCCCGGCTCTATCTCGGCAGTGAGATCGGCCAGGGATATCCGGGGGACGAGGACAACGGCGAAATGTCCGCGTGGTACGTCTTCAGCTCTCTGGGCTTCTATCCGCTGGTGATGGGCCAGGGTGAATACGCGGTCGGGTCCCCGCTGTTCACCAAGGCCACCGTCCATCTGGAGAACGGGCGGGATCTCACCATCAACGCCCCGCACAACTCGGCGCGCAACGTCTACGTCCAGCGGCTCACGCTCGACGGCAAGCCGTGGAATTCCACCGCCCTGCCGCACCACCTCCTGGCCCGCGGCGGCACCCTGGACTTCACCATGGGCCCCGAGCCGTCCGCCTGGGGTACCGGCGCGCACGCGGCGCCCACCTCGATCACCAAGGACGACAAGGTCCCCACCCCACCCCGGGACCTGACCGGCCCCGAAGGCGGCCCGCTGTACGACAACACCTCCGACACCTCGGCCGACCTGACCGATGCCCCGGTGGACCTCGCCCGGCCCGCCCGGGTCACCTCGTACACCCTCACGTCGGCGGACCGCGCCTGGGCACCGTCCGGCTGGACGCTGGAGGGCTCCGCCGACGGGCAGCGGTGGACACAGCTGGACCGCCGCGAGGGGGAGGCCTTCGCCTGGGACCGCCAGACCCGCGTCTTCGGCATCGGCCGGCCGGGCAGCTACCGGCACTACCGGGTGGTGCCCGACGGCAAGGGGACCCTCGCCGAGGTCGAGCTGCTCGGGAGGCGGTGAATTCCGAGCCTGAACTGAGACCAGGCGGTGGCGGCGTTCGCGCTCATGCCCTCCCGTGTGCAAGGAGGTCCAGGCCGAGGGCTGTGCACCAGTGCCACATGGCCTTGCCGTCACGCCGGGAGACGATCAGTCCGGCTTCGCGGAGGATCTTGGCCTGCATGGACGCGGCCGCTGGGCTGACCGCGAGTTCACGGGCGAGGTCGGTGGTGGTGTGCTCCCGGACGAGCAGGCGCAGGGCCCGCCCCCGGGTACTGCCGACCAGGGCGCTCAGCGGGTCTGCGGGGGTCGAGGTGTCCCGGAGCGGCAGTGGGATGACGGCCGGGTAGATCAGGAGAAGCCGCCCGTCGGGGTGCGGCGCCGCCACGAGGTGGTCGGCCCAGAACAGGGACGGCTGCAAGGTGATGCCGCGCCCGTGCAGCGTGAGATCGAGATCGCGGGGGAAGGCCGCTTCCAGGGTCATGCCGCGCCAGCGGACGGACGGTGCCAGCCCCGTCAGGGCGGCATGCAGGCCCTGCTGGGCAAGGATGCGGGAACGCCAGGCGGTTTCGGCGTGGAAGCCGGCCTGGATACGGGGCCACTCCTCGGCGATGACACTGGCATGGCCGGTATGGACGGCCAGTTCGAGGATCTGCCAGGCGTCCCGGTCCCGGTCGGCGAGGTGGCGCACCCACGGAGTGAGCGGACGGTCGATCGCGCACATCCGGCGCAACTCCGCGCGGACCCGGTCACGGGGCGTGGACAGGATCTGATCCATGCCTTCTTCGAGGTCGCCGCTGGGCGGGTCCAGGAACAGCGGCCCGGCACCCAGCGGGGAGACCAACTGCAACATGGGGTGTGCCGTCCGTGGGAGGGACCGGGCCACGCGCCGCCGCCACGGGCTGAACACCGGGTGCCCGTCCCGACGCTGCAGCATCTGCATGGCCATGCCGAGTTCCAGCAACGGCGCCGGCCGGTCAGCGACCGTCACCCGCAAGAGATCCTCTGAAGTGCAGTGAATGCGTAACACGCCGCTCCCCCCGGACGATTCAGCCCCCGCTGAAAGCATCCCGCAGCTCTGCTGGAACGGCGAGCCTGTAGGCGACAACCAGCAACGGGCCCTCACCGCTGACGTCACCAGCCGCCGCTCCGCCACGGTCCGACGGACCGCACGTGCGCGACGGCGCCATGAGGGCCCCGCAGGAAGGCAACGGAAGGCAAACATGATGCTTCGTCTGCGCAGGATGGCAATGGCCACGGCCTGTACGGCCGCACTGGCCGGTTCGTTGACGCTCGGGGCCGGGGTGGCTTTCGCCGGGAGCAACGGTCAGCAGATCCATTTCCAGGACAGGCAGCACAAGGTGGCGTCCATCTGGCTGGACGGCAAGAACCAGGACGGTCGGTCCGTGCGGTTCTGCTGGATGACACCGGCGCCGGACACCTACATCCGTGACAACTGGTGGGTCGGCAGGATGGAGATCACGGAGTTCCGGAATCGGCATTGCGACCACGAGAACAATGGGGTGGTCGGCTACCTGCACCCGAACGTTCCACGCTTGCAGGAAAGCGACTGGTACCTGGTGCACAACTGACCCCAGCGCACCTCCGGGCAAGCGGAACGGGCCGCACCCCCTCGGTCGAGGGAGTGCGGCCCGTCCTGCCGGCGCGGGGACCTACTTGCGCAGCAGCGAGCGCAGCACGTACTGCATGATGCCGCCGTTGCGGTAGTAGTCCGCCTCACCGGGGGTGTCGATGCGGACGACCGCGTCGAACTCGACACCGCTGTCCGTGGTGACCTTGACGGTGCGCGGCGTGGTGCCGTCGTTCAGCCCGGTCACGCCGGAGACCGCGAAGGTCTCCTCGCCGGTCAGACCGAGGGACTCGGCGGACTGGCCCTCCGGGAACTGGAGCGGCAGGACGCCCATGCCGATGAGGTTCGAGCGGTGGATGCGCTCGTAGGACTCGGCGACGACGGCCTTGACGCCGAGGAGCGCGGTGCCCTTGGCGGCCCAGTCGCGGGACGAGCCGGAGCCGTACTCCTTGCCGGCCAGGATGACCAGCGGGGTACCGGCGGCCTGGTAGTTCTGCGAGGCGTCGTAGATGAACGACACCGGACCGCCGTCCTGGGTGAAGTCGCGGGTGTAGCCGCCCTCGGTGCCCGGCGCGATCTGGTTGCGCAGGCGGATGTTGGCGAAGGTGCCGCGGATCATGACCTCGTGGTTACCACGGCGGGAGCCGTAGGAGTTGAAGTCGCGACGCTCGACGCCGTGCTCGGTGAGGTACTTGCCGGCCGGGGTGTCGGCCTTGATCGCACCGGCCGGGGAGATGTGGTCGGTGGTGACCGAGTCGCCCAGCTTGGCCAGCACGCGCGCACCGGCGATGTCCTGGACCGGCGACGGCTCCATCGCCATGCCCTCGAAGTACGGGGGCTTACGGACGTAGGTGGACTGCGGGTCCCACTCGAAGGTGTTGCCGGTCGGGATCGACAGCGCCTGCCACTGGGCGTCGCCCGCGAAGACGTCCTGGTAGGACTTGTTGAACATGTCCTCGCCGATGGCATTGGCCACGACGTCGTTGACCTCGGCCTCGGAGGGCCAGATGTCCTTCAGGTGGACCGGGTTGCCGTCCTGGTCGGTGCCGAGCGCGTCCTTGGTGATGTCCACCTTCATGGAGCCCGCGAGGGCGTACGCGACGACCAGCGGCGGGGACGCCAGGTAGTTCATCTTGACGTCGGGGTTGATCCGGCCCTCGAAGTTGCGGTTGCCGGAGAGCACCGACGTGACGGCCAGGTCGTGGTCGTTGACGGCCTTGGAGACCTCCTCCGGCAGCGGGCCGGAGTTGCCGATGCAGGTGGTGCAGCCGTAGCCGACGAGGTTGAAGCCGACCTTGTCGAGGTACGGGGTCAGACCGGCCTTGTCGAAGTAGTCGGTGACCACCTTCGAGCCCGGGGCGAGGGTGGTCTTGACCCACGGCTTGCGGGTCAGGCCCTTCTCCACGGCCTTCTTCGCGACCAGCGCGGCGGCGACCATGACGTACGGGTTCGAGGTGTTGGTGCAGGAGGTGATGGCCGCGACCGTCACCGCACCGTGGTCGATCTCGTAGGTCGAGCCGTCGGGGGCGGTGACCGTGGTCGGGCGGCTCGGCACGCCGTTGGTGGCGGCCGGGGCGTCGGAGGCCGGGAAGGACTCCTCGCCCGCCTCGTCCGCGTCGGAGACGTAGTTGAGGACATCGCGCTCGAACTGCGTGGCGGCCTCGGCCAGGACGATCCGGTCCTGCGGGCGCTTCGGGCCGGCGATCGACGGGACGACCGTCGACAGGTCCAGCTCCAGCTTCTCGGAGAAGTCGGGCTCGGCGGCCGGGTCGAGCCAGAGGCCCTGCTCCTTGGCGTACGCCTCGACGAGCGCGACCTGCTGGGCGTCGCGGCCGGTCAGGCGCAGGTAGTTCAGGGTCTCCTCGTCGATCGGGAAGATCGCTGCGGTGGAGCCGAACTCCGGCGACATGTTGCCGATGGTGGCGCGGTTGGCCAGCGAGGTGGCGGCGACACCCTCGCCGTAGAACTCGACGAACTTGCCGACGACACCGTGCTTGCGCAGCATCTCGGTGATGGTCAGCACGAGGTCGGTGGCGGTGGTGCCCGGCGTGAGCTCACCGGTCAGCTTGAAGCCGACCACGCGCGGGATGAGCATCGAGACCGGCTGGCCGAGCATCGCGGCCTCGGCCTCGATGCCGCCGACACCCCAGCCCAGCACGCCGAGGCCGTTGACCATGGTGGTGTGCGAGTCGGTGCCGACGAGGGTGTCGGGGTAGGCCTGGCCGTTGCGGACCATGACCGTACGGGCCAGGTGCTCGATGTTGACCTGGTGGACGATGCCGGTGCCCGGGGGGACGACCTTGAACTCGTCGAATGCGGTCTGGCCCCAGCGCAGGAACTGGTAGCGCTCCTTGTTGCGGCCGTACTCCAGCTCGACGTTCTGGCCGAAGGCGTCCGCCGTACCGAACTTGTCGGCGATGACGGAGTGGTCGATGACCAGCTCGGCCGGGGCCAGCGGGTTGATCTTCGCCGGGTCGCCGCCGAGCTCCTTGACGGCCTCACGCATGGTCGCGAGGTCCACGACACACGGCACCCCGGTGAAGTCCTGCATGATCACGCGGGCCGGCGTGAACTGGATCTCCTGGCTGGGCTGGGCCTGCGAGTCCCAGCCGCCGAGCGCCCGGATGTGGTCGGCGGTGATGTTCGCGCCGTCCTCGGTGCGGAGCAGGTTCTCCAGCAGCACCTTCAGGCTGTAGGGAAGACGCGCGGCGCCTTCGACCTTGTCCAGCCGGAAGATCTCGTACGACTCGTCGCCCACCTGCAGCGTGCTGCGGGCGTCGAAGCTGTTCGCCGACACGACAGTCTCCTTCATGCATGAATTCGCGCGTACCGCCGCAATGCTGCCGTCACAGCTCCTTGCCCCATCCACTAAGGTTGGCCTAACTTAGGCATGCCTTACTGGCGCGGCAGCGGTACGCCTCTCGGTAGATATCTCGATGTCGAGATAACTCTAATACATCGCCGCGTCGGGGTCATGCCCTGACCTTCGGCGTCCTGCCCCGGGATATGGGTGAGCCGCCCCTTATCGACCGGTGATCACCACCGGCCCCGCACGCCTCACGTGCCCGTGGAGCCCGTCCGGGCCCGTCCGGCCACCAGCAGGTCGACCACGTAGCGCTCCTCCACCCCGCGCAGGGCCTCCGGGACCGAGCGGCCGGTGTCGGTCCACTGCCAGGACTGTGCGTACGTGATCAGGTCATGGGAGGCGTCGGCCAGCGGCAGGGCGTTGCCGTCGCCCCGCACGACCGGCACGTCGGGCAGCGCCTGGCGGCACTGCGCGGCCATGCTGTCGCCGGGCTCGACGGCGATCACGTCGGCGCCGCGCTCGGACAAGAGGGCGGTGGCGATTCCGGTGCCCGCGCCGAGGTCGGCGACGCGGCTCCCGGCGAGCGGGCGCCCCATGAACTCCTCGATCGCCTCCAGGAGGGCGGACGGATAGGAGGGGCGGGCGGCCGCGTACCGGGCGGCGGCCTTGTTGAACGACTGGGCTCGCGCGATCGCAGACATCCGCCCATCGTCGCCTCTCCCCGCCTCGTGCGGGCCCCGGACGGCCACACCGGGACGTGGCCGGGCCGGCGCGGCGACGTCCGGGCGACGCGCGGGCTCCGCGCCTCACCCCCGGCGGGAGGCCCCTGCGGTGGCCGCCCCGGAAAAATCTCAGAAGAATTCCGGGAAAGGTGTCGATCCGGCCGTCTCCCGTTCGACGCACGGGTGAGAGGCGGGGACCGGCCCCGCCCTCCCGACCGAGGAGTGACCATGCCGCGCTTTCTGACGATGATCCGCATCGACGAGCAGAACGTCCCCGCCGAAGGCCCCGGCCCCGAGTTCGAGGGGCGGATGGCCGCCCTGTTGGAGGAGATCACCAAGGCGGGAGTCATGCTGGACACGGCCGGCCTCACCCCGACCTCCGAGGGCACCCGGGTCACCTGGTCCGACGGGAAGCTCCACTGGACCGACGGACCGTTCACCGAGACCAAGGAGGTCATCGGCGGCTACGCCCTGACCCAGTGCAAGGACAAGGCCGAGGCCCTGGAGTGGACCAAGCGGTTCCTCCAGATCCACCCGGAGCACTGGACGGTCACGGCCGAGGTCCGCGAGATCGCCGAGGGCTGACCCGGGGCCCTGACCCGGACGCCGTCAAGACCCTTCGTCCGCACGTCGCGCCCCCCGCTCGGCCACGGCGCCCTCGTGGCCGAGCGCCTGCCGCGTCCGTGGCGTACGGGCGCTACAGGTCCTCCGGGCACTACGGGCGCTACGGGCAGGGGCACACGCGCGCTCCGGGCGGGGAAAGCATGCCCGTAGCCTCCCTCCTGTCACATGCGCCCCGTCGGATGCGTCAGGACGGTGACGGACCCTACCGGGGAGCGAAACGGGGGAAGGATGAGGGCGATGGATGAGCACGAGTGGCTGGCGGAGCGCTTCGAGGAGAACCGGAGCCATCTTCGGTCGGTGGCCTACCGGATGCTCGGGTCGCTGACCGAGGCGGAGGACGCCGTCCAGGAGGCCTGGCTGCGGCTCGACCGGTCCGGTGCGGACGGGGTGGAGAATCTGGGCGGCTGGCTGACGACGGTCGTGGGGCGGGTGTGCCTGGACCAGTTGCGCCGGCGCACGGCACGGCGCGAGGACCCGCTCGAGGTGCATGTCCCCGAGCCGGTCGTGCGCCGGCTGGACGCCGACGGCCCGGAGGACGCGGCGGTGCTGGCCGACTCCGTCGGGCTGGCGCTGCTCGTCGTCCTGGAGACCCTCTCCCCCGCCGAGCGGCTGGCCTTCGTCCTGCACGACATGTTCGCGATGCCCTTCGACGAGATCGCGCCGATCGTCGACCGCACGCCCGCCGCCGCCCGGCAGCTCGCCAGCCGGGCCCGGCGGCGCGTGCAGGGCACCGCCCCGGCCCCCGATCCCGATCTCACCCGGCAGCGGGAGGTCGTCGACGCCTTCCTCGCCGCCTCCCGCGGCGGCGACTTCGATGCGCTGCTCGCCGTCCTCGACCCGGACGTGGTGCTGCGCGCCGACGCCGGTGCCGCGCGCGGCGGGCTGTCGAAGCTGGTCCGCGGGGCGCGGGCGGTCGTCGAACAGGCGCTGATGTTCTCCCGGCTCGCGCCGTTCGCCCGGCCCGCGCTGGTCAACGGCGCACCCGGGCTGGTCACGGCGCGGGGCGGGGTGCCGCTCTCCGTCATGGGCTTCACCATCGCCCACGGCAAGGTCGTCGAGATCAATATCCTCGCCGATCCGGCCCGGCTGGAACGGCTGGACCTGACGTTCCTCGACGACTGAGGACGGCCGGGCCCGTGGGCGATGTGCGCGCTGGCGGGGAGGCGGGCCGGGCCCGGCCGGAGGCGGGCCACGGCACGGCCGACCTGACCTATGCCCATATCCCGCATGGACAAGGGAAGTTGGCCCTACGCTGACGCCGTGACGGCCACCCCGGAACCCGCGCCCCCACACCCGTCCCCGCCGCTGACCGCGCTGCCCGCCGGCCCTCCTCTCTGGCGCGACCGGCGGTTCGTGCTGCTCACCGCCGCCCGCACGATCTCGGTCCTCGGCAACGGCTTCGCCCGGGTGGCGCTGTCCTTCGCCGTCCTGGCGCTGCCGGGGGCCGGGCCCGGGCAGCTGTCCCTGGTGCTGGCCTGCCAGGCGGTGCCGCAGCTGGCGTTCGTCCTCCTCGGCGGGGTGCTGGCGGACCGGGCGTCGCGCTCCCGGCTGATGATCGTCGCCGATCTCGTGGGCGCGGCCGCCTACGCCGGGCTCGCCGCGATGGTGCTGACGGGGCATGCGCCGCTGTGGGCGATGTGCGCGCTGGCCGCGCTGGCGGGGACGGCCACCGCGCTGTTCTCCCCCGCGATGGACGGCGTCATTCCGCTGCTCGTCCCCACCGGACGGCTGCAACGGGCGAACGGGCTGCTGCGGGTCGGGACGAACAGCTCGATGCTGCTGGGGCTGGCCCTGTCGGGTGTGGTCGTGGCACTCGTCGGCGCCGGCTGGGCACTGGCCCTCAACGCCGCCTCGTTCGTGGTGAGCGCGCTGCTGATCCGCGGCCTCCGGCTGGACGCACGGGTCCGGCCGAGGGCGTCGGGGTGGTCGGAACTGCGGGACGGATGGCGGGAGTTCGCCGGTCGGCAGTGGCTGTGGGTCGTCGTGGTGCAGTACGCGGTCGTCGTCGCCGCGCTCAACGCCAACGCCGGGGTGCTGGGACCGCTGGCAACCGAAGGCGGGCTGGGCGGTGCGCGCTCCTGGTCCCTGATCGTCGCCGCGCAGGCGCTCGGCACCATCATGGGCGCCGGGCTGGCCGCTCGTCTCCGGGTGCACCGTCCGGTCCTGGTCGCCGTACTGGCCACCTTCCCGGCGGCGCTCCCGATCGCCCTGCTCGCCGTGCGCGCACCGGTGCCGCTCATCGCGCTCGCCATGTTCGGTTCGGGCATCGCCGCCGACGTCTTCGGGGTGCTGTGGGCGACCACCCTCCAGCGGGAGGTCCCCGAGACGGCGCTGTCCCGCGTCAGCTCCTACGACTGGTTCGGCTCACTGGCCTTCGCACCGCTCGGCCTGCTGGTCGCGGGGCCGGTCGCGGCACACCTCGGCGTGGGCCGTGCGCTCGCCGGCTGCGCCGCGCTGATCGTCCTCGCCACGGCCGCCGCCCTGCTCTCCCCGCAGGTCCGCGGCCTCCGCCCGCCCCGGCCGGCACCCGGCGACCAGGCACCGGACGGCCCCTGAACGCGCGGCGCGGCGGAGCCGACCCGGGTGCGCCCGCCGCCACCCGCCCGCACTCCGCGGCGGCGGGCACCATCCCGCCGCACTCACCGTCCCGCTGCCACTCACCGACCCGCCAGCCCCGCCCGTACCACCGTGACGATCTCCTCGTCGGAGAGCCCCAGATGACGGGCCTCGGCGATCAGCCGCTCGGCGGTCTCCCCCAGGCGGGCGCGGGCCGGAGAGGCGGAGCCGGTGACCACCGCACCGCGGCCGCGGCGGAGTTCGATCAGCCCCTCCTCCTTGAGGCGCTGATAACCCCGCAGCACGGTATGGACGTTCACGCCGAGGGACGCGGCGAGTTCGCGGGCGGCCGGCAGCCGCTCCCCGGCGTCCACCGTGCCGTCGGCGAGGGCGCCGCGGACACAGGCCGCGATCTGGTCGCCGAGCGGTACGGACGAGCCGGGATCGACCCGGAAGAGCACCTCAGCCTCCTTGCCGCGAACGGGCGCGGTCGGTGTACGTATTGAGCAGTGCGGCAGCGGTCTCGGCATCATCGACCGTCACCACGAACTCCCTGCCGTTGGTCAGCCGTACCACCATGCCCTCCCCCGAGCGCAGCACGAAGCCGCTGCGGCCGGCCCGGATGCGGTAGCCCCAGCCGCCGAACTCGGCGAAGCAGGCGATCCGTCGGCTGCCGGCCTCCTCGATGCGGTCCAGGGGTATGCGCCGGAAACGGCAACGAGCGGACAGCAGCGTCGGGGCGAGGGTCAGCCCGCGCCGGTCCACGGTCACCCGTACCGAGGCCAGCGGCAGGGACACGGCAGCGCCGAACAGCAGGCCCGCGCCGGCGATCCAGCCGGCGAGGAGGCCGGAGAGCACCCCGGCGGCGAGCAGCAGACCGCCGAGTACGACCAGCGGGGGCGAGCTGATGGTGCGCGACCAGCCGGCCGTCGCGGCGACGGGAAGGTCGAGCCGGGACACCGCACCGCGCGGCCGCCGGGGCGCGACGGGCGCCGCACCGGCGAGCAGCCGCCCCAGCGCCCCGGCGCACAGCGCCACCACGAAGCTGAGGAACAGCTCCCACTGCGGCACCCGGACGGCCGACACGTCGGCCGCGTCGGCGTTGCTGAGCAGCGTCACGCAAACGGCGTAACCGGTGGCGGAGGCGGTGGCGTAGCCGCCGGCGATCACCCACGGCACCTCGGGGGCCTCCGGCCGCAGCTGGAGGAGGAGGCCGACCACGGCACCGAGGAGGAGGAACAGGGCGAGGGATTCGGTGAGAAAGCCGTGGACGGAGGTGAAGCCGTCGGCCCGGCCGCCGAACCCGAAGTGGGTGGCGAGCGGATCGGGCAGCCGACGGGACACCGCCGTGTAGATGCCGGCGAACGCCAGGAGCACGGCGAGGAAGGGACCGGCGGCGATCACGTTCCGCGGCCGGCTGGTCAGGGGCGGGACAGTACGCAATGCACTCTTCATGACTCCCTCTCAGTTGTTCGCATAGTAGGAGAACAACCCAGGCAATGGCAATTGCGTACCCATCTCATATCTGAGATACGGTCACCCCATGGCAGACGACTACCTCGTACGCATCGGCAGGCTCATCCGTGACGCCCGGCAGCACCGTGGCTGGACACAGACGCAGCTTGCCGAGGCTCTGGGCACCAGCCAGAGTGCGGTGAACCGCATCGAACGCGGGAATCAGAACATCAGCCTTGAGATGATCGCCCGAATCGGCGAGGCGCTCGACAGCGAAATCGTCTCGCTCGGTTATGCCGGGCCGATGCATCTGCGGGTGGTCGGCGGCCGCCGACTGTTCGGCAGCATCGACGTGAAGACGAGCAAGAACGCCTGCGTGGCGCTGCTGTGCGCCACGCTGCTGAACGCCGGCCGCACAACTCTGCGGCGGGTGGCCCGCATTGAGGAGGTCTACCGCATCCTCGAAGTGCTGGGCAGCATCGGCGTCCGGACCCGGTGGATCAACGACGGCAACGACCTGGAGATCGTGCCGCCCGCCGAGCTCGACCTCGCCTCGATGGACACCGAGGCGGCCCGCCGCACCCGCAGCGTCATCATGTTCCTCGGCCCGCTGCTGCACCGGATGGACCACTTCAAACTGCCCTACGCGGGCGGCTGCGACCTCGGCACCCGGACCGTGACCCCGCACATGACGGCGCTGCGGCACTTCGGGCTGGAGATCACCGCGACCGACGGCACCTACCTCGCCGAGGTGGACCGCAGCGTCGCCCCCAAGCGCGCCATCGTACTGACCGAACGCGGCGACACCGTCACCGAGAACGCGCTGCTGGCCGCCGCCCGCCACGACGGCGTCACCGTCATCCGCAACGCCTCCTCCAACTACATGGTCCAGGACCTGTGTTTCTTCCTGGAGGAGCTGGGCGTCCGGGTCGACGGCATCGGCACCACCACGCTCACCGTCCACGGCGCCGCGCAGATCGAACGCGATGTGGACTTCGCGCCGTCCGAGGACCCGGTCGAGGCGATGAGCCTGCTGGCGGCGGCTGTGGTGACCGAGTCGGAACTCACCATCCGCCGGGTCCCGGTCGAGTTCCTGGAGATCGAGCTGGCCGTGCTGGAGGAGATGGGCCTGGACCACGAGCGCAGCCGGGAGTACGCCGCCGACAACGGCCGCACCCGGCTGATCGATCTGACGGTACGCCCGTCGAAGCTCCAGGCCCCGCTGGACAAGATCCACCCGATGCCCTTCCCGGGCCTCAACATCGACAACGTCCCCTTCTTCGCGGCCATCGCGGCCAGCGCCCAGGGCCAGACCCTCATCCACGACTGGGTCTACGACAACCGCGCCATCTACCTGACGGACCTCAACCGCCTCGGCGCCCAGGTCAAGCTGCTCGACCCGCACCGGGTCCTGGTCGACGGCCCGACCCGCTGGCGCTCCGCGGAAATGATGTGCCCCCCGGCCCTGCGCCCGGCCGTCGTCGTCCTCCTGGCCATGATGGCCGCCGAGGGCACCTCCGTCCTGCGCAACGTCTACGTCATCAACCGCGGTTACGAGGACCTGGCGGAGCGGCTCAACTCGATCGGGGCGCAGATCGAGATCTTCCGGGACATCTGAGAACTCTGCGAAAGAGTGCCGCCGCCCCCTGTCTACCTTGCCGAACAGCCACATCAACCGCACGGCGCGCGCCCCCCAGGGCTGCCGCGCCCTCGACCAGCCAGTGCACTCCGCCCGGATCGTGCTCCGTGGTGTCGAGGACTACCGCGAGCAGGCACAGCCCGGAGACCACCAATGTCGCGCTGAGAATGCTCATCCAATTCCGCCGGAATTCCGGCCCCTGTTGAGGGTGCGTACGCAACACCCGCATCCGGGGACCTGTGGCCGCGGCGTATAGGGTCACGGCCGCAGTGATGAAGCTGCCGATGATCGCGACGACGGTCGCCGTTGTCGTATAGACCGCGATCCTCTGCTCTCTGTCGGGCCATCCCAGCACATCGCCCGCGCCCGTGATCCGTACAGTCGCCACGTGCAGACCGACCACTGCACCTGCGATCGCCAGATCCACCACTGGTCGCCTCACCCAGCGCCGCCACAGCCAATTCAGCACGTCGCCCCCCAACCTCAGCCCTGAACTGCTGCTCAGGCTAGCGGCCGATACTGACAAGCTTCCTGTAGCGCCTGCTCATGCGTACGGGCTGCCGCAAAGATCTCGTCGACGGCGTACCGCAGATCGACCGACCGTCCGTCGGTGAAGGCGAGCGGGACATCGCACTGGGCCGTGATGCGATGGGCAAGGAAGTCGAGCGGCTCGTACTCAAGGGACTGACGGTGCGGGTCCCGGACTGCAACCCTGC
This sequence comes from Streptomyces sp. TM32, assembly GCF_004122755.1. NCBI lineage: Bacteria > Bacillati > Actinomycetota > Actinomycetes > Kitasatosporales > Streptomycetaceae > Streptomyces > Streptomyces sp. TM32. The sequence continues at coordinate 3,843 of NZ_SDIG01000064.1, read as the reverse complement.
CGGTCACGGACCGGATCACTCCGGACTCGTCCACCCATTCGTCCAGATCCGGCATGAACTGGAGTACATCAGTGCGCAGTTCGGTCGCGGCCCGATTCCTGCGCATCGCGGAGAGCCTGCTGCCACGCTGGGGAACCTTCAGCGAGAGCGTGATGGAGGTGGCGGGATGCCGTTGCCCGAAACTCCGCAGTGAATCAGCAAGGCCGCCGTGGACGCTCAAAGCACCGACAGTATCCGCCGGAGCCCCCTCCAACTGCACGGTGAACTCGGTGACCGCCTCGATGCGGTTGAGCTTCTCTCGGGCTCGCGCGTGGATGACCGGCTTGAGCACCACCTCACCCCAGGGCAGGCCAACGCCGTTCAGCCACTTGGTGATGGCACTCACCCGCGGCGCCGAGAAGCCGCCGGGCAGGACCCCAATGATGTTGGCGTACGGAAGGAAGCAAACCGTCGCATGGACGACATCCTTGCCTGCCGCGACCTGAAGTGCCTCGATCGTTCCGTTGCTCCGATCAAGCTGGTGCGGCACCTCACCGGTGATCTTGGCGAGTTGCAAATGATCAACAGGGACAGCTGAGTCGATCACCCCAACCAGCTGATCGTCCGCGCTGCGCACCACGCACTCGTACGACTCTGAGGCCGCGACCCGGTCGAGGAAGCTCCGCCAGTCCTGGTGCTCCATGCGCGGCTGACCGCGCATGGCCGCCACGACCTCGAAGAACAAAACCGTTCGCGAGTGGTATCGGGCCAAGGCCTCGGCAACCGGTCAGCTTTGCCTCCCCGCCGTGGACACTCGCGCTATCCATGGGCTCAAGTTCAGTGCCGCGCTCCCTCAGCGGCTTGCAGAGGCCACACTCGCCGCGCGTCTCGCGGATCTCGATGGCGCATCGGCTGCACTCAAGGAAGCCTCAAGGTTCGTGGCTGCGGGCGATTGAGCGACCCCGAAGGGCTGCACCGGTGAGTGGAACATCTTTCAAGCCGCGGTCGGCGTGGGACGTGGCATCTCCCCCTGGCTCAACCGGGCGCACTACACCCTGCGCGGGATCGGGGCGCGGATCACGCCCCTGAACGCGATCTGGACCTTCACGACGGTCCCTGCCTGCACGAGTACAACGCCGGAAGGCTGCTGACCTCGAATGTCGTGCTCGAAAACGGCACCGAAGCCGGCGCCTTCGGTGCGTTCAACTACCGGCCTGGCATGACGTTGGCCGACTGTGCCTGCGCTCACTGATGGGCCTCGGCGACACATGGCACATCGAGAACACTGGCCCATGGGCATATCCAGGACCCGGCAGCCGGAACGAAGCCTGCAGAGGGGCAGAAGAATCCCTGGAAGAGGCGGTCGACGGCCGCACCGCGAGTACCGGGAGCGTCAGGAGGAAGCCAGGCCCATCGTCCAGCGCCGGCTCCGCGAGGGTCTTCACGGCCTCCCGCACCGCTCCTGGGAGCACCGCTTGACGGACACCCCGCGCTTCATCCTCGCTCCGGTGGCCCTCGAAGCCACCACACCCGAGACCTGCCTGGCGGTGGAAGCCGACGATCTGCTCCCACGTTGACCAACGCCGAGAACCACGCAGTACTGCGGAAGGGCGCACGTGTGCGCACACCGTGCAGGCACACGCTGCATGGGCCGCTGCCGCTAGGAACGCCCTGAGACGCCCAGCTGCATCAACAGTCAGGTGCGTGAAACAGCCAAAAGGCCATTCATGCTGGTCAGCGCCCCGCAACTTCTCATCGCCGCAGGTCACAGACCCCGCCGCCCTCTTCCGGAACATCTGACGGCGTTCGTGTGGAGTCCGCTGCTCTGTTCTTGACGTACACCAGCGCGAGGTAGAAAGCCCTCGCGTCAACGCCCCTTGCAGGAAACAGCATTCCGTCATGGTGAGGACACGGGTCGTTGGCGTGCGGGAGTGAGGTCGGGAGGGCGGCGACTCCCGGATATAGCCAAGAATCCCCCATTCCCGGCAGTCGGCGCACCGGACTCCCGGGCGCCGACTCCTCTCTCCGCAGTCGCTACGGGGGATGCGAAGGTGAAGCCCTCCGAGTCGTGAAGGTGCCGGCTCCGGCCCCCGCCCGGTGGTCATTGATCAACGTCACCTGGTGTCAACAACACTCGTGATCAGGGCGCCTGGCTGAGCGAACTCTTATTCTCCCGCGTATCACGTGCATCCAGTCCGGAACTTCACACCGTGGAACTCGCTCAACGAAGCGCAATATGTGCGTGATTCGACGCCCACATCTACGCAACGGTTCCGCGAGTCGTTGCACAGAGGTGCCCTCAGGGCTACCCAGTCATCTCTGGCAGGTGCACGACGACGGCTACGGGGCCGTGTCGCTCCATCACGTTTCAGGGATCACGCGGCAGCCCTTGTGGTCAGCTCAACGGCGGCGGAAACCAAGGGCTCCCGCCGCCCATCAAGGGGTCATCCCGTTGTGCGGAAGATTACCCCCCCCCCCCGCGCATCCAGTCGGGCGATTTCACGCCCCAGAACTCGTTGAGTGCCAGGCAGAAAGAACGGGATTCCCTGCCCAGTTCCCCCCAGATCAGCTGAAGATCAAAGCCCCTGTCCCAAGCCATCAGCAGCGGCTCGAGGAAACCGGTTCCCACAGCGGTGCGGTCCTCGTGACCTTCGGTGGCCATAATACGTTCCAGGACTCCGAGGACTTTCCTGCGCTCCTCCACGGACATCGTGGGAACATTTCTACGGAATGCGCCGGCGAGCAAACCCAGGCGTGCGGTCAGCGGCGGAACGTCCTCCTCGTCCCGCTCCGTGGGAAGAACCGGGTCTTCATTATCAGGTTCGTTCTGCCACTCGCGGACTTCCTCGCGGTCGCTCTCGGCGAGGACCTTGCTCGTGTCGAGGAGTTCACCCCACCAGGCAGGTATGGACACCCAGGCTATCCCTCCCGTGAATTCGACGGCTCGCGGATCACATTCCGCATTGAAAGTGGGACGCTGCCGCGCGGGCAACACCCCACTCCCCGAGCCCGCGTGACTCTCTTACTTCCTACTCATCCAGTCCGGCATTTTCACTCCATGAAACTCGTTCAACGAAATACAGTACGTGCGCGATTCGAGGCCCATGTCTTCCCATATGGCCCGGAGGTCGAATCCCTCGTCCCAGGCTCCGAGTACCACTTCGAAGAACCCGGTCGCCACGGCCGTACCTTCCTGTTCGTTTCCGGAAGCCTGCACATCCTCCAATATCGAGAGAATGCGGCGCCGCTGGTCGGGAGAAATGCTCGCGATATTCGCGACGAACGCCTGCCCGAGGTCGCCCAGACGGATGGTGAGCGGTTGCTCTTCTTCCTGATGCGGGGTGAGGCGTCGCCATCTGGCCTGGCTCCGCACGTCCTCGGCTGCGAGCTCCGGACTGATGTCCAGCAGGGAGGTCCACCATTGGGGTTCGGGCATCACAGTCTCGGCTTTCCCTCTAGAGCGTTTTCCAGGTCCCGCAGCAGGTCGGTTGCGACCTTGTAGTCGGGCAACTTTTCGTCCGGGTTGGCGCGCATCCACTTCCGCAGAAAGTTGATGTTGTCCTGGGCCTTTTGCAGATGCCCTCGACCGCCCACCTTACCATTGGTGAGAATCTCCCAACGTGCAGCGGCCGCAGTGCTTCCATTTCCCACCACTGCGTTCGGCCGGAACATTTTATCCACCTGGCGTGCCAAATCAGGATCGGAAACGAGCGGCTTGGACATTTCAGAACGGAGGATCGCCTTGTACTGCTCGTGCAGGAATCGGTTGTGCGCCAGCTGGTCCATGGGGCGCAACTCGCCGGCGAGCCACCTCCAACCAAACTTCCTGCCAAGCGGCTTGAACAGTCTGGCCAGTCCGGACCC
>NZ_SDIG01000063.1:0-32518 GCF_004122755.1 Streptomyces sp. TM32 | reverse complement strand
GTCTCGTGGGCTCGGAATGTGTATAAGAGACAGACCCCGTACGGCACGATGAGCCCCTGACCGCACCCTCAGGAGGAAGCCCATGCCCGCTCCCACGGCTCCGACCGCTCCACAGCCGGAGATACTCGCCGCGTTCCAGGCGGCGAAGGGCTTCATGCCCGTGGACGAGGGCCTGGCCCTGTACGCGGCGGCGGCCGAGGCGGCGTCGCTCGGACTGCCGCTGGTGGAGGTCGGTACGTACTGCGGCCGGTCCACCATCCTGCTCGCGGACGCCGCGCGCGCCGCCGGGGTCGTGGCCGTCACCGTCGACCACCACCGGGGCAGCGAGGAGCAGCAGCCCGGCTGGGAGTACCACGATCCGAGTGTGGTCGACCCGGAGGTCGGCCGGATGGACACCCTGCCCACCTTCCGCCGCACCCTGCACGCCGCGGGCCTGGAGGACCAGGTGATCGCCCTGGTGGGCCGGTCGCCGCAGGTCGCGGCCGTCTGGCAGGCCCCGGTCGGCCTGGTCTTCATCGACGGCGGGCACACCGACGAGCACGCCGGCGCCGACTACGAGGGCTGGGCGCCGCATGTCGCACCCGGCGGACTGCTGGTGATCCACGATGTGTTCGCGGACCCGGCGGACGGCGGCCAGGCCCCGTACCGGATCTACCGCAGGGCCCTGGAGTCCGGTGCGTTCACCGAGGTGTCGTCCCACCGTTCGCTGCACGTTCTGCGGCGCACCGGGCCCGGCATCTGAGGCGGCTACCATCGCGGACGTGTCGAACGGCAGTACTCACCCACCGCACCGCCGCCTGCGCGGCCTCCTCCTCGCCGTGGTGACCACCGTCGTGGTCGCCGGCCTGGGGGGCTGGCTGCTCTGGCGGACGTCCGGCGGCGACGGCGGGCCGGCGCACGGAGCCGGGCCGCCCGCCGCGACCCGGTCGCCGGGCAGCGGGGCCGGGGGCGCCGACCGCGGCCCGGACGGCAAGGGCTCCGCGGGCCGCGGCCCGGGCAAGGGCGCTGCGCACAGCAGCCTCAAGGGCAAGGTCGTACTCCTCGACCCGGGCCACAATCCGCACAACGTGGATCACGGGCGGGAGATCGCCCGGCAGGTGGACATCGGCAACGCCCACAAGGAGTGCGACACCACCGGCACCTCCACCGACGACGGCTACGCCGAGGCGTCGTTCACACTGGACCTCGCCCACCGCGTCCGCACCCTCCTCCAGGAAGAGGGCGCCAAGGTCGTCTTCACCCAGGACGGCGACCACCGGTACGGGCCGTGCGTGGACGAGCGCGCCGCCGTCGGGAACAAGGCGCACGCCGACGCCGCACTCTCCCTCCACGCCGACGGCTCGGCCCCGGGGAACCGCGGTTTCCACGTCATACTCCCGGCGCGCGTCACGGCCGGCCCGGCCGACACCGCCGCGATCGTGGCGCCCTCGCGGCGGCTGGGCGAGCGGCTGGCCGGCCGGTTCCGCACGGTCACCGGGAGCGCGCCGTCCAATTACATCGGCCACGGCACCGGACTCGACGTGCGTTCCGATCTCGGCGGCCTCAACCTCTCGACCGTGCCGAAGGTGTTCATCGAGTGCGGAAATATGCGTGACCCGAAGGACGCCGCGGAATTGACCGACGCACACTGGCGGCAGAAAGCGGCCCGTGGGATCACCGAGGGCATTACGGACTTCTTGACGCACTGACCGGGCCGCCGGCAACGGCTGCGAATCCCTCCGATACCGGGTCCGATACGAGCTGCCGTGCGCGCGCGGGGAAACGAAGACGACGGCCCGCCGGATTCGGCGACGGGTTCCCCTTTACGATGGGTGCCCACCGCCGTGCCTCGCACTGCGCGCACCGCGACAGCGACGACCGGACCCACGAAACCGACAAAGGACCTTTACGTGAACATCCGCTCCCTCACTCGAGGCGACGGCGTGGTGATCGGAGCAGCGGTGCTGCTGTTCATCGCCTCGTTCCTCAGTCTCGGCGCTTCGGAATACGCCAGCATCAATGCCTGGGACGTGCTGGCCACGCTCATGAGCACGTACCTGGCCGGTGTGATCGGCGCGGCGATCGTCGTCCTCAGCCGCATGCTGCCGCAGCAGCGCAAGGTCGCCGGTCTCGATCTCGCCCAGTTCGGTGTCGCGCTGACCATCTTCGCGGCGTGGACCGCGTTCTGGACCATCGTCGGCAGCCCCAGCGCCGGCGCCGGCCTGATCCTCGGCCTGATCGCCGCCCTGATCCTGGCCGGCGGCGCCGTCGCCACGCCGCTGGTCCCGGCGCTCAAGGTCGCCCTGATCGGCGCCCCCAAGCCGCAGCCCGCCGGGGCCCCTTACGGTGCGGGCCCCAACCCGGGTTACGGCTACCCCGGCGCCCAGCAGCAGGCGAGCCAGGGCTACGGCTACCCGGGCGGCCAGCAGCAGCCCCAGGGCGGCCAGGCCTACGGCCAGCAGGCGCCCGCCGCCGACGGGACGGCCGGGGGCGCGGCCGGCGCCACCCAGGCGGCCGGCAGCCCGGCGGACTTCGCGCCGTTCTGGTTCGCGGTGCCCGTCGCACGGCCGCTGTACGGCGAGGACGGCTCGCCGGCGCCGATCGCCGAACTGGCGCCCGGCACCTGGTACCTCGCGGTGGAGCAGCGCGGCCAGGCCCTGATCGCCCAGACCCAGGACGGCCGCCGAGGCGTCCTGCAGGACACCACCGGCATCCAGCGCGGCTGACACCGGACACCAGCGGTCCTTTTGCGCCTCGCCCCTCAGGGGGCGGGGCGCTTTGCCGTGCGTCCGCGGGAAGCGGGGCGTCCGTACACCGCGGCGACGGCCGGCCGCAGGTCTGCCGTTACTCACTGGTCAATGGCAGAATCACCACTCCCCTTGGAGGGCCGATGCAGTGCAACAAGGATCTGTACGAGACGCGAGCGACGTGCGAGAAGTGTGGACAGGAGATGACGACCACCCAGGACGGGTGGGCGATCTGCTACGGGTGCGGGACGAGCAAGCCTCAATAGCCGCTCCGCCGTGCCCACAGTGCGGCGTCCAGCTGGTCAGCTCGACGTCCGACTGGTGGCAGTGCGCGGCGGTCCACTGCCCGTACGAGATGCCCGACGAGGCGTATCGCCTCTACGTCTCCCTGTGCGCCTTGTTCGAGTCGGCCCCGGAGCGGTTCTTCGAGTTGGTACGGGGCCACCGCGACGAGGTGCGGTCGCTGGAGCCGGCCTGGCTCAGGTAGCGGGCCACCACCCGTTGCACCCCCGGCCGCCCGGTCGTACAGTGCGCGGGCACCGATTGGAACTGACGAACCGTCAGTATTCATTCATCGTCCAGCACCCCGCACCCACCCCGGAACCCTCGGCCGCCGTAGAAGAGGGGCGATCAGCATGCGACTCGGTCTGCACCTGGGCTACTGGGGCCGCGGCCCGGACCCCCGGCACCTCGAACTGGCCCGCGAGGCGGAGCGCCTCGGCTACGACTCGGTCTGGACCGCGGAGGCCTGGGGCTCGGACGCCTTCACCGCGCTGACCTGGATCGGCGCCCACACCTCCCGGATCAAACTCGGCACGGGCATCGTCCAGATGGCCGCCCGCACCCCCACCGCCACCGCCATGCACGCCCTGACCCTCGACCATCTCTCCGGTGGCCGGCTGCTGCTGGGCCTGGGGCTGTCGGGGCCGCAGGTCGTCGAGGGGTGGTACGGGCGGCCGTTCCCCAAGAGCCCGCTGACCGCCACCCGGGAATACGTGGACGTGATCCGGCAAGTCCTGCGCCGGGAGGGGCCGGTGACCTCGGACGGGGTCTTCCACCCGCACCCCTATCGTGGCCCGGACGGCACCGGACTGGGCAAGCCGCTCAAGGCCATCACCCACCCGCTGCGCGACCGTCTCCCGGTCCTCCTGGGTGCGGAAGGGCCCAAGAACATCGCCCAGACGACCCGGATCGCGGACGGCTGGCTGCCGCTGTACTGGTCGCCGCAGCGCACCGACGTCTACCGGGCCTCGCTGGCCGGTGCCCCGGACGGCTTCGTCATCGCGCCCATGGCACGCGCGCTGGTCTGTGCCGATGTCACCGAGGGGCTGCTGCCGGTCAAGGCGATGCTCGGCTTCTACATCGGCGGGATGGGACACGCCGCCAGGAACTTCCATGCCGATCTGATGGCGCGGATGGGCTTCGAGGAGGAGGCCCGGCGGGTGCAGCGGCTCTTCCTCGAAGGCCGCAAGGAGGAGGCCGTGCTCGCCGTACCGGACGCCTTCGCCGACGAGATCTCGCTGGTCGGGCCGCGCGAACGGATCGCCGAGCGGCTGGAGTTGTGGCGCGCGGGCCCGGTCAGCGACCTCCTGGTCACCGCACCGGACCCGCATACGCTACGGGTGCTGGCCGAACTCAACTCCTGACACCCGCCGACTCCGCACCCGAGGCGCCGCCCGCATCACGGCCGGCCGCTCACCCGAAGGACGCCCACGACAGCCACTGGTCGAGCAGCGCACGCTCGCCCAGCACCTCGACCCGGTCGCTGTCGGCGGGCAGCCGGCGGTAGAGGACGGCCAGGACGTCGGTGAGGGGGCCGCGCAGCGCGACCGCCGCCTTTTCATGGGTGCGGCGGTGGGTGGGCACCTCGCCCGTGAGGTCGAGCAGCCACTCGGCGTTCAGGCCGGGCGGGGCGTCGGTGGCGTGGACGTGAATCGTGCGGCCGGGGCCGCACAGCTTCGTCCCGCGTTCGGCGAAGCGGTCCAGCACCACCGGCAGTTCGCCGATCTGCAGCCACTCCTCCAGACAGTCCGCGGCGACCGGTGGCGGGACGTCGAAGGGGACACCGGCGGTGAGCGCGGCATCGGCCCGGTGGATGACCGTCTCATGGACCATCCGGCGGGCCCAGAACCCGGTGTGCCGCGCCGGCGTCCAGCTCCACACCTCCGTATCGGGGCCGGCCTCGCGCAGCGCGGCGACGGTCTGCTCGACGCCCGCCGCCAGCCACGCGTCCAGCGCCGCCGCGTCCTCGCCCTCGGGCCCGGCCCCCTCGGGGACGTCCGCGGGGTCGACGCTCTCCGCGGCGCGGGTGGCGACGATCGCGCCGACCCAGCGGTGCGCACCGCCCACGTGCCGGGCGAGGTCGGCCAGCGTCCAGTCGGGGCAGGTCGGCACGGTCGCCGAGAGATCGGCGCTGCGCACGATCTCCCGGAGCGTGCCGGTCTCGGCGAGGAGCTGGTCGCAGTATTCCTCGTGGGTGAGGGAGCCTTGGAGAGTCATGTGACGCACAATAGTGCGGCCGCCCTGGCTTCTCCTGCGCATTACGGGCCCGCCCTCGCCGGCCTCCTACCGGCAGCAGTCCGGATCCAGTCCCGTCGGAAGCCCTTCGCCGCCGAAGACCATGGTGGTGGCCTCGTCGCCGCCCAGGGCGGCGACCGCGAGCAGCAGCGAACCGGCGGTCCAGGAGGTGCGTTCCCGGGGCCAGATCGCGTCGTCGTCGAAGACGTAGCCGGTCCAGTACATGCCGTCCTCGGCGCGCAGGTGCTGGATCCACGTGAGGATCTGCACGGCCCGCTCGGACTCCCCCATCGCCCACAGCGCCAGCGCCAGTTCCGCGCTCTCGCCGCCGGTGACCCAGGGGTTGGGCAGCACGCAGCGCACCCCCAGGCCGGGCACGACGAAGCGTTCCCAGTCGGCGTCGATACGGTCCCTGGCCTGCCGGCCGCGGACCGCGCCGCCCAGGACCGGGTAGTACCAGTCCATGGAGTAGCGGCCCTTGTCCAGGAACCGCTCGGGGTGGCTGCTTATCGCATGGCCGAGCCGGCCGGCCGCCAGCTCCCAGTCGGGCTGCGGCTCCTCGCGCTGGTCGGCGAGGGCCAGGGCGCAGCGCAGCGCCTGGTAGATGGAGGACGAGCCGGTCAGCAGCGCCTCGTTGACGGGTGTGCCGTCGTCCTCGCGCTTCCAGCCGATCTCCCCGCCGGGCTGCTGGAGCTCCAGCACGAATCCGATCGACGAGTGGACCGCGGGCCACATGCGGTCGAGGAAGGCCTCGTCGCCGGTGGACAGGAAGTGGTGCCAGACGCCGACCGCGAGATAGGCGCAGAAGTTGGTCTCCCGGCCGCGGTCGGTGGGAGCCGCGGCGTCGCCGTCGGCGTAGGCCGCGTACCAGGACCCGTCCGGGTTCTGGTGCCGCAGCAGCCAGTCGTACGCGGCCTCGGCGCGCTCGTGTTCGCCGGCCGCGTCCAGGGCCATGGCGGCCTCGGTGTGGTCCCACGGGTCGAGGTGGTGGCCCCGGAACCAGGGGATGGCGCCGTCCGGCCGCTGGGTCGCGAGGATGCCGGCGACCGTGCGGGCAGCCTGGTCGGCGGTGAGCACGCCCGGCAGGACGAGCCGTTCGGTACGCCCGGGACTCGTCACTTGGCGGCCCCGGAGGAGGGCTTGGCGGTGGACGACGAAGCGCCGCGCTTCGCCCGGGTCTTGGCGGGTGTCTTGGCGGATGCCTTGGTGGGGTTCTTGGCGGGCGCCTTGGCGGTGGCGGGCTGCGCGGTGGTGCGGGGCTTGCCGGCCCGCCCGGCGGCCGGCTCGGCGGTCTTCGTGGCGGGTGCGGCGGCGGGCTCGTCCGCCTCGTCGGCGGCGGGCGCGTCGGGAAGGTGCGGCTTGGTGGCGTAGACGACGAAGCTCTTGCCGATGACGGGGTTGAGCGCCCGTTCGGCGAGCCGGGTGGCCAGCGGCTTCTTCATGATGTCCCAGACCAGCAGCTTGTGGTACGCCTGCACCGGCAGCGCCTTGTCGTTGTCCACCCCGAAGGCGCATTTGAGCCACCAGTAGGGGCTGTGCAGCCCGTGGGCGTGGTGCGTGCCGTACGGTTCCAGGCCCGCCTCCCGCATCTTGCCGAGCAGTTCGTCGCCGCGGTAGATGCGGATGTGGCCACCCTCGACCTCGTGATAGGCGTCGCTGAGGGCCCAGCAGACCTTCTCGGGGCCGTAGCGGGGCACGGTGACGGCGATCCGGCCGCCGGGGCGCAGCACCCGGACCATCTCGGCGAGCACGCCCTTGTCGTCCGGGATGTGCTCCATCACCTCGGAGATGATCACAACGTCGAAACTGTCGTCGGGGAAGGGCAGGTTGAGCGCGTCGCCCTCCATGGCGGTGGCGGAGGCGCCCGCCGGGGCCTCGCCCGCCTCCTTCATCGCGGCGAACCACTTGGCGACCTCGCGGATCTCCTCGCCGTTCTGGTCGAGGGCGACGACCTGCGCGCCGCGCCGGTAGCACTCGAAGGCGTGCCGGCCGGCGCCGCACCCCAGATCGAGCACGCGGTCGCCCGGGGCGAGCGGGAAACGGGAAAAGTCGACGGTCAGCACGGCGTTCTGCTTTCGTCCGGCGGTGGGTGGCGGGGGTGGCTGCGGAAGGAACTACGGACCGGGCGGGCCGCTAGACGTGTCCGGCGGCGCTCGACGCGGTGGCGGCGGGCGCGCCGGCGAGGGTGCGGGCGGCGCCGCCCTGGAGGGCGAGGGCCTCGCGGTAGCGCTCGGCGGTGCCGAGGGCGGCCTGCCGCCAGGTGAAGCGGGCCAGCACCCGCTCCCGGCCGGCCGCACCGAGCCGGCGGCGCAACGGGGCGTCGCCCAGGAGGCGGAGCAGCCCGCCGGCCAGCGCGTCGGCGTCGCCCGGGGGCACCGCGAGGCAGGTCTCGCCGTCCGGCCCGGCGACCTCGGGGATGGCGCCGCCGGTGGTGGCCAGCAGCGGGGTGCCGGTGGCCATGGCCTCGGCGGCGGGCAGCGAGAAGCCCTCGTAGAGGGAGGGGACGCAGGCGATCTGGGCGCCTCGGACGAGGTCGACGAGTTCGCCGTCGGTGATGCCCTTGACGAATTCGACGGCGCCGGACAGGCCGAGCCGTTCGATGGCGGCGGCGACCGGCCCGTCGTCGGCGCGCTTGCCGACGACCACCAGATGGGCGTCTGGCTGCTCGGTGCGCACCTTGGCGAGCGCCTCGACGAGGTGGATCAGACCCTTGAGGGGCACATCCGCACTGGAGGTGGTGACGATCCGTCCGGGCACCTCGGGAACGGCGGGATCCGGCGAGAACAGCTCGGTGTCGGCGCCGATGTGGACGACGTGGATGCGGTCGGGGCGGACGCCGAGGTCGTCGACGATCTCCTGACGGGAGGAGCCGGAGACGGTCAGCACGGACGGCAGCCGGCGGGCGACGCGCTTCTGCATCCGGGTGAAGCCGTACCAGCGGCGCACGGAGGCGCGGCGCCTCCAGCCGTTGGCCGCCGCCAGGTCGAGCCGCCGGTCGACGGTGATGGGGTGGTGGATGGTGGTGACCAGCGGGGCACCGAGCGCGCCGGGCCCGCCGAGCAGGCCGTAGCCGAGGGTCTGGTTGTCGTGGACGACGTCGAACCGGCCGCGGTGGGCGGCGAGATGGCGCCGGGCCCGCAGGGAGAAGGTCAGCGGCTCGGGGAAGCCGCCGGTCCACATCGTGCCGACCTCAAGGGCGTCGATCCAGTCGCGGTACTCGCCGCGCTTCGGGGTGCGGAACGGGTCCGGCTGGCGGTAGAGGTCCAGGCTCGGCAGCTCGGTCAGGATCACCCCGTCGTCGACGACGGGATAGGGCTGGGCGCCGATGACCTCGACGGTGTGGCCGAGCCGGGTCAGTTCGCGGGAGAGATGGCGTACATAGACGCCCTGTCCGCCGCAGAACGGGTTCCCCTTATACGTGAGCATCGCGATGCGCAGGGGTCGCTCACCATGGGCCGGGGCGGAGGCCGAGGGGGCCTCTGCGGGGCGAGGCGCGGCTGCCTGGACGGCCTCTGCGGTCACGCTCGGCCCCCTTCTCACTGGACTTTCGCCGGAGCGTAACCGCTGGCGGTAATCTAGAACAAGTTTCAGAACTGATTGGCTACTGATCAGTTCACCGAGCTCCGAATCTACCGGCCGAGAACGATGCGAAAAGAGCCGCACCAGGTGATTCGCGCCACCACCCGCCCCCCTGCCATGCTGTGCCGATCACACCACCGGCACTCGCCGCATTGCGGACGGAATGCCACGGAATGGGAAATATGACTACGGAATCCAAGGCGGCCAGGCCGACGCTTCCCGCGAGTCCTCCCCTGACCGAGCGTCAGGAGGCCAGACGCCGCCGCATCCTGCACACCAGCGCCAAGCTGGCGTCCCGTGGCGGCTTCGACGCCGTGCAGATGCGCGAGGTCGCGGAGTCCTCGGGCGTCGCCCTCGGCACCCTCTACCGCTACTTCCCCTCCAAGGTGCATCTGTTGGTCGCCACCATGCAGGACCAGCTCCAGCACATGCACGAGACGCTGCGCAAGCGCCCGCCGTCGGAGCAGGACCCGGGCGCCCGGGTCGCCCAGACCCTGATGCGAGCCTTTCGCGCACTGCAACGCGAGCCGCATCTCGCGGACGCGATGGTGCGCGCGCTGACCTTCGCCGACCGTTCGGTGAGCCCCGAGGTGGACACCGTCTCCCGGCTGACCACCGCGATCATCCTCGACGCGATGGCCCCGCCCGCCGCCGGGCGCCACCCCGCGCAGGAGGCGTCGCCGGCCGCCGCGCCCACCCCCGAACAGCTCTCCGCGGTCCGGGTCATCGAGCACACCTGGCACTCCGCACTGATCACCTGGCTGTCGGGCCGGGCCTCGATCGCCCAGGTGAAGATCGACATCGAGACCGTGTGCCGGCTGATCGACCTCACGGCGCCCGATTCGGACCGTTGACTCCCTTACGGGAACTTCCTTACGGAAAGCTTCTTACGACCAGGGGAAGTTGGCAGGCCCAGGGCGTCACTCGGGGCGGGCTTCCGGGATGACCGGGTGCTGTGCCTGCTCGTCCTCGGGAGTGGCGGGGCGGGCGGCGAGGAAGCGGTCATCGCTGGTGAGGCAGCGGCCGGTGGCGAGCTCGAAGTCCCAGTTGTGCATGGCGCAGGTCAGCACGCCGTTCTTGACGCTGCCGAAACGCGTCAGGTCGGCCTGGAGGTGCGGGCAACGCCGCGGCACGACATATCCGTCCGCGAGCGCATAGTGCCGGTCGGCGTCGGCCTGCGCGTAGTAGTCCTCCACGAACGCCATGTGCTCCGGGGAGAAGGACTTGAAGAACGTGTACACGTAGTCGTTGTACGGACCCTTACGGGAGATCTCCAGACGGCTGGACAGGAACAGCTCGTCCACCCAGTTCGCGCAGCGCCCCCGCACCAATTCCTCCACCAGCGGGCGGCGGACCCGGAAGACGTAGCGCGCTTCCTCGCCCGCGTGCCGGTCCACCCGCCGGTCGAGGAAGTCGAACACGATGTGCTCGTCCGGGCCGCCGTCGACGGCCGCCACCTCCAGCAGAATCCGGCCGTTGACGCCCGCGCAGGTGTGGTCCGCTCCCTTCATCAGCGGCTCCACGTACTCCTTGAGCTGTCCGACCAGATCGCTGCGGTCCTGCGGCAGCGCGCCGGTGATGGCGTCGATGGCGGGCTGCACCTTGCGCTTGTACTCGGCGAGATAGCCGCGCCGGTCGTCGCGTATGCGGGCAACCTCCTCCTCCGGGATCTGCCGCACCCGCGCCGTACCGTCCGGGTGCAGGTCGACCTCGGTGCCGGTGAGGAAGAGGTGGGCCCGGTCGAAGCCCTGCTCCCGCAGGAAATCGAGGAAGGCGAACTGGTCCGGAAAGGGGTTCGCCGGGTCCCGGTCGAGGTCGTTGAGGTGCCACAGCTCGTCGTCGAGGAAACAGGCGGGGCCGGCGAAGGGCAGCACATGCTCCGCGTCGAGCTGCTCGATGTACCGCAGCGCCCGTGCCATGCCGTTGCGCCGCTTGCGGGTTCCGAGGGTCCGCTTCATCCGCGGGGGAAAGGTGTACGCCCCGGGGAACCAGATGGCGCCCGAATATTGCACGAGATGGGCGTGAAACGGCCCGAACTCCTGGATCGGGCCCAGGTCGATGGGCCGCGCATCATTCTGGTTGAAGATACGGACCCGCCCGTCGTCCAGGGCAATACCGGAATCGCCGAGCGGCCCGTCCAGTGGGGAATCCACCGAACTGATCTGCACCCGCAGTCCGGAATCGAGGACCAGCGGCTGGTTGTGCCGGGTCTGCACGAAATTCTTGAACCCCAGGCCCGCCAGCGCATGGTGGAGGTCAGGGACCGGGAATTCGGGCAGCAGGACGGTGATGTCCTTGCGCATGTACCGGCTCAGCCACTGGGGGTCGTAGTGGTCGTGGTGCAGGTGCGAAATGTAGAGGTGGTCCGCCGCGGCCAACCGGGCGGGATCGACTCCGGTGTTGTCCGGGAACGGCACCCAGGAACCGAAGTAGGCCGGGGTGAACCAGGGATCGCACACGATCGATCCGGCGGCCGACTCGATGAACAGGCCGGCATGGCCAATTGAGGTGATACGCATGGCTCTCTTTCCTGAATGCGGGAGGTCCTGACGTCCGGAATGCGGGAGGTGCCTGGAATGCGGGAGGTGCCGGCTCAGGCCGCCTCGGCCACCCCGCCCGCCAAGGCGAGGACCCGCTGGGCGAGCAGGTCCGCTGCCTGCGTGTGGCTGCCCGGGTCGGCCGCGCCGCTCATGGCCGCCAGCTTCTCGGGGTCGGCCAGCAGCGGCTCGATCAAGGAGGCCAGTGAGATCGGACCGACCTGCCGGTCCGGCAGCAGCAGGGCCGCGTCCTGGTCCACCAGGACGCGCGCGTTGTGCGTCTGGTGGTCGCCCGGCGCGTGCGGCAGCGGGACGAGTACGGCGGGCAGCCCCACGCTCGCCAGCTCGGCGACGGTCGCGGAACCGGCCCGGCACACGGCCAGATCGGCCGCCGCGTAGGCCAGATCCATCCGGTCCAGATACGCGACGGCCTCGGCCACCGCGGCACCCCCCTCGGCCTGCAGACGCCGCCGGGCGGCAGGCAGGGCCTCCGGCCCCGTCTTGATCAGCAGGCGCACATCCGTCCGGTGGCGCCAGCGCCAGGCCAGGCCGAGCGCGGCGTCCGTCAGGCGTCGGGCGCCCAGGCTTCCGCCGTTGACCAGGATCAGCCGTTGGCTCGGGCGCAGCCCCGCCCAGGCGCGCGCCTCGTCGTACAGCCGCAGCCGGTTCAGCCGGGTCAGCGAGTCGGACAACGGCATACCGACCACGCCGGCGGTCCGGGCGCGGGACCGCGGAAGCCGGGTGCGGGACTGCTCGAAGGCGAGGGCCACATGCGGTGTGAGGTGAGCCGAGAGGCGGTTGGCCCGGCCCGGCACCGCGTTGGACTCGTGGATCAGGCTGGGCACGCCCGCTCGTCGCGCGCCGAGGATCACCGGGGCGCTGGGGTAGCCACCCATCCCGACCGCCACGTGCGCGCCCTGCTCCCACAGCACCGTGCGCGCTTGGGCCGAGGCACGCAAAAGGTAGGCCGGCAGCAGATATCGGCGCGGGCCCAGCTCGCGTTCGAACGGGATCATCTCCACGGTGTGCAACGCGTATCCCGCCTGCGGAATCAGCTTTCCTTCCAGACCGCGTTCGGTCCCGATGAAATGTATCCGCGCGTCCGGTACGACCCGGCGCAGCGCGTCGGCAAGGGCAAGGCCGGGGTAGATGTGACCGCCGGTTCCTCCGGCGCCGATGACCACCGAGAGTGCTGAGTCCGAATTCATGAGTCATCCCGCTTTCCATGGGTCAGCCCTTGACGCGAAGGGTGAATGGAGAGAGAAGGAGCCACCCGGGATGGTTTTCTCTCCGCAGGAACTCAGGGAATCAGCACAATCCGCCGACCCACGGCGTTGTCATTACTTCATCACACAACGGGAAAACGGCTATCACGTGTGATGCCCTTTTATCGACGAGTACGCCGCAACAGCGTCAGGCGGTTGACCGGGCCGGACTCGTCTGCCCGGTGGCCCGGGTGGCGGGGGTGGTCAGCAGTGTGGTGTGGAGCTTGGGGCCCACGGCGGCCACGGTGACGACCGTGGCGGCGGCGATCAGCAGTTGGGGGTTGGCCAGGTAGGGGTCGAGGAGCGTCTGGGCCAGTAGGGCGGCAGCGACAAGGGTCAGCTTGGCGGGGATCAGGCGAGCCGGCGACAGCTCGGGGCGGGCCGAGGGGTGAATCCCGCGCGCGCGTGCTCGGTACGCGCCGCGGATCTGTAGCGGGGCGGTCAGCAGGACGAGCAGCGGCGGAACGGCGATCGCCATGGCGTCGAGGGCGATGTGCGGGTCCAGCAGGTGAACGAGGAGTGCGCTGGCGGCGACGGCGGTCGCGACGATGAGGACCCGGGCGGCGATCAGGCGGGCGAGTACCCGGCCGGGGTGCGCGGATTCGTGAAACGCGGCGGTGAGCCGGCGGTTGGCCCACAGGAGCGT
Organism: Streptomyces sp. TM32; assembly: GCF_004122755.1. Taxonomy (NCBI): domain Bacteria; kingdom Bacillati; phylum Actinomycetota; class Actinomycetes; order Kitasatosporales; family Streptomycetaceae; genus Streptomyces; species Streptomyces sp. TM32. The sequence goes on along the minus strand of NZ_SDIG01000063.1, from coordinate 19,248 downwards.
GGGCGAGAGGGTCAGCATGAGGAAGGTGGTGCGCGCGGCGTGGGCCCAGGCGGGCTCACTGGTCCCTCCTATCCATATGACGGCGAAAACGACGCCGGCCACGGCGTAGCCCCTGCGGATGTTCCGGGTGCTGCTGTACGCCGGAGGGTCTTGGCTCATGAAATTGCTTCCTGGTGAGGGGAGTTGGGGGGCGGCCGAAGGCTTTCTCGCGAGGGCGGCGCCCTTCGAGTGCGCTGCGGTCCGCCCGTCGGCGCGGACCGCAGGGCGGGCTGGTCAGTCCTGGTCGGTGGTGGTCTCGTCGGTGGTGGTGTCGTCGGTGGTGGCGGCAGCGCCCCGGCCGATACCGGTGAACAGCCAGATCAGGGCCTGGCCGAAGAGTTCCTCGGGGACGCTGTCGGGGGCGATGCGGCGCTGCCGGACGAGCCCCGGGAAGAGCGCTGCCACCACGGAGGCCACGGAGGCCGCGCTGACCTCGGGGGGTGCGCCCCGCTCGGCGAGCCAGCTGCCGATCAGGCCCTCCAGTGCCTGGTGCGGCTCGCGCAGTGCGGTGGCCATCGTGTCGAGGACGTGCGGGTTGCGTACCGCGTAGAGCCAGAACTCGGCCTGGAGCGGGGCGAAGTCGGTGTCCTTGTCGGCGGTGTGCACCAGCAGGCGCCCGAGTTCGGCGGCCATCTCCCCGGTGCCCGCCCCGTGCCGCTCCAGGGTGTGGGTGGCTTCGGCGACGCGACCCAGGCCGCGTTCGGCCATCAGCGCGAGGAAGAGGGCCTCCTTGCCACCGAAGTGGGAGTACAGCGCGCCGATGGAGAAACCCGCTGACTCGGCGATCTCCTCCACCGAAGCGCCCGCGAAGCCCTTGTGGGCGAAGACATGGGCCGCCGCGTCCAGCAGCAGGCGCCGGGTGCGGGCCTTGGTCTCCGCGCGGGTCGGTCGCCGCCGTGCGGATTCGTCGATGTCGGTTTTCACGTTGGGGACACTATTCAGATAGCGAGTACTACGTCAACGCTCGGATGGCGTGTACAGTCTGAATAGTGGTTGCTATCTGGATAGTGACCGCGATCGTCGCCCGGACGTGCGGCAGGAGGCCGCGACCGGGTGCCGGAAGAGCCGCCGAACCCGCGCTGACCTGCGAGGAGAGCGAAGAAATGACCACCGATTCCCCGCCGGAGGAGCTCCGGCTCGTGGTGGACCTGAACCGTTGCCAGAGCTACGGGCAGTGCGTCTACGCCGCGCCGACCGTCTTCCGGTTCCACGGCGAGGAGGTGCTGGAGTACGACTACGCCCCCGACCCGGGCCTCCGCCGCGAGGTCGAGCGGGCCGCCGCCGCGTGCCCCGTACAGGCCATCACCCTGGGCAGGGCCACCGAGCCCGCACCCCTGACCACGGAGAGTGCGCAGTGAACGCCCCCGAATCCCCGGAACGCATCGTCGTGGTCGGCGCCTCCCTGGCCGGGCTGCGCGCCGCCGAGGCCCTGCGCGATGAAGGATTCACCGGTGAGCTCACGCTCATCGGCGACGAACCGCATGCGCCCTACGACCGTCCGCCGCTGTCGAAGGCGGTCCTGTCGGGCCGGCTGACCACCGACCACACCCAGCTCCCCCGGGTCCGCGACATCGCCGCCCGCTGGCTGCTCGGCACCTCCGCGACCGGCCTTGACCTGCGTGAACGCCGTGTGGAACTGGCTGATGGGCGGCAGGTGGCGTACGACCGGCTGCTGATCGCCACCGGCACCCGGGCCCGCCCCTGGCCCCAGCAGCAGGGCGGCACCCTGCACGGGGTTCACGTGTTGCGCACCCGCGATGACGCGGACCGGCTGCGCACGGCGCTGGCCGCGGGGCCGGGCCGGGTGCTGGTCATCGGTGCCGGCTTCACCGGTGGCGAGGTCGCCTCGGTCTGCCGCGACCTGGGCCTTGAGGTCACCGTGGTCCACCGTGGCGAGGCCCCGTTGGCGAGCGCGCTGGGCGGTGTCGTCGGCCGCGCCGCGACCGGCTGGTACCGCGACGCCGGGGTGGACCTGCGGCTGCGCACCACGGTCCGGGCCCTGGAGGGGGATGCCCGCGGACGGTTGCGGCGGGCGCTCCTCTCCGACGGCACCGTGGTGGAGGCGGAGGTGGCCCTGGTCGCGGCCGGAGCCATGGCCAACACCGAGTGGCTGGCCGGCTTCGGGCTGGCCGCCGACGCCCACGGCGTGGCGTGCGACCACACCTGCCGGGCACTGGCCGACGACGGGACGCCGACGGCGGACGTCTTCGTCGCCGGTGATGTCGCCCGCTGGCCGCACCCGCTCTACCCCGGTCAGCTCCTGCGCCTGGACCACTGGGACAACGCCGTCGCCCAGGCCCGCACCGCCGCCCACAACATGGTCCGCCCGCCGCGCGACCACCGTGCCCACCGGCCCCTGCCGGCGTTCTGGTCCAACCAGTTCGGCGTCAACCTCAAGTGCCTGGGGCTGCCGCCCCTCGCCGACCAGGTCGTGGTCACCCAGGGCGCACTCGACGAGCAGCGCTTCGTGGCCGCCTACGGCCATCGGGGCCGCCTGATCGCCGCCGTCGCGGCCGACTCCCCCCGCGTGCTGGACGGATACGCCTCGCTCATCGAGGCCGGAGCGCCCTTTCCGCCGCAACTCAACGCCACCGACGGACCGGACCGGCTGCTCCCGCTCGACGCCGGCTTCGCCCAGCGTCCTGCCCCCGCACCGGACCGCCCGACCGTCCCGTCCGTACCGCCCGCACGAGCCATGCCGTCCGTCCCGGCCGGACACGAGTGAGGAGCCCCACCATGACCTCGACCACCCAGCAGCACACCGCCTCGGAGCTGTTCGCCCAGGCCCTCCGCTACGAAAACCGCGCCGACCCCTACCCCTACTTCGCGCAGTTGTGCCGCCGGCCGGTCGTACCCGAGGAGAACGGAACCTGGCTGGTCAGCGGCTACCACGAGATCAGCCAACTGCTCCGTGACCCGCGCGTCAGCGCCGACCGCCTCAGGCAGGAACAGCAGCCGATCCGCAAGAGCCTGCTGATGGAGGACGCGCCCCGGCACGACCAGCTGCGCCACCAGGTCACCGAGCAGTTCGTCCCGCGCATCATGGGCCTGCGCGACCACATCGACGACCTCGTCACCGGGCTCCTGGACGCGCACACCAGTCAGCGGCCAGGACAGCTGGACGTCGTCGGCGACCTGGCCTACCCCCTGCCGGTCACCCTCATCTGCGAACTGCTCGGCGTGCCACGCGAAGACGAGCCCGTCTTCGGCAGCATCGCCCGCCGCCTCACCCGCGGTCTGGATCCCATCGAGACCCAGACCGAGGACGAGCTGCGCGAACTCCAGGAAGCCCGCGATGAGTTGGTCCAGTACCTCGAAGGACTCATCGCGGACCGTCAGGCCGCCCCCGCCGACGACCTGCTCTCCGGCCTGATGTTCGGGCAGGGCTCGGATGCTCCCATGGATCCCATCGACCTCCGCGTCACACTCGCCCTGCTGCTGATCGCCGGCCACGAGACCACCGTCAACCTCATCGCCAACGGCACCCTCGCGCTCCTGCGCCACCCCGACCTCCTGGCACGGCTGCGCGCCGAGCCCGACCTCGTCACCCCGCTCGTGGAGGAAGTGCTGCGCTACGACCCGCCGGTACAGATGTCCGGTCGCAGCACCCTGGCCGACATCGATCTCGCCGGCACCACCATCCCCAAGGGCTCCCGGGTCCGCCTGCTCCTGGCCGCCGGCAACCGCGACCCCCGCCGCTTCTCCGACCCGGACCGGTTCCTGCCCGGCCGCCCCGACAACGCCCACCTCGGCTTCGGGGGCGGCATCCACTACTGCATCGGCGCCACCCTCGCCCGGACCGAAGCGCAGATCGCGCTGACCGCCCTCGCCCGCCGGCTGGCATCCCCCCGCCTGGTCGCCGACCCCCCGCCGTACCGGGAGAACGCCATCCTGCGCGGCCCGGATCGCCTTCTGGTCTCCTTCGACCGCCTCACACCCGAGCCACGCTCCGTCTGATCGCATGGACCGCGAAGCAGTGAGCGGCTGCCCCGCCCCACGGTGCGGGAGGGCAGTCGCTCGGTGCCGTCGCCCCTCGACGGCCCTCACTCCTCCGGTGGGAAGACCGGCTCACCGCTGCCGGCCAGGGTCAGGGTGATCGCCTCCACGGGGCACCCCTCGGCCGCCGCCAGGATGCGCTCGTCGGCGTCCGTCTCCGGCGCCACCGGGTGCGACTGCCGGGCCGTATCCAGCCGGAAGCCCTCCGGCGCCGCGGCGGCGCACATCCCCGAGCCGATGCAGACGCCCCGGTCCACCGCCACCTGCCAGCGGTCCCCCATCAGGCACCCGCCGGCAGATGGATCATCTTGTGCTCCAGATACTCGCCGAAGCCCTCGGGCCCGAACTCCCGCCCGATGCCGGAGTTCTTGTAGCCGCCGAACGGGCCGAGCATGTCGATGCTGAAGGTGTTCACGGAGTACGTACCGGTGCGCACCTGCCGGGCGAGGTCGATGCCGTGGTCGATGTCGGCCGTCCACACCGAGCCGGAGAGCCCGTAGTCGGAGTCGTTGGCGATCCGTACCGCCTCCGCCTCGTCGCCGTACGGCAGCAGGCAGATGACCGGGCCGAAGATCTCCTCGCGGGCGATCCGCATGGAGTTGGTGACCTCGCCGAAGAGGGTCGGCTCGACGTACCAGCCCGTCGGCTGCCCCGCGGGACGGCCGCCGCCGGTCAGGACCTTGGCGCCTTCCTGCTGCCCCAGCGCGATGTAGTCCAGCGAGCGCTGCTGCTGGCGGCGGGCGACCAGCGGGCCGACCTCGGTGGCCGGATCCAGCGGGTCGCCGACGGTCAGCGCGCTCGCCGCCGCGGTGAACCGCTCGGCGATCTCGTCGTAGTGGCTGCGCGGCGCGAGGATCCGGGTCTGGGCCACGCACGCCTGGCCGTTGATCATCCAGGCGAACGGCACGATGCCGGCCACCGCCGCGTCCAGATCGGCGTCCGGCAGGATCACCGCGGCGGACTTGCCGCCCAGCTCCAGCGTGACCCGGCTGAGGTTGCGGGCCGCGACCTCCATGACCCGCTTGCCCGCCGCCACCGAGCCGGTGAACGACACCTTGTCCACGCCCGGGTGCCCCACCAGGTACTCACTCACCTCGCGGTCGGCCGGCAGGATCGACAGCACGCCCGGCGGCAGCCCCGCCTCCAACGCGATCTCCGCGAGGAGGTACGCGTCCAGCGGCGTCTCCGGCGACACCTTCAGCACCACCGAGCACCCGGCCAGCAGGGCCGGCGCGAGCTTGGCCGCGGCGGTGAACTGCGGGACGTTCCACGGCACCACGGCCGCGACCACCCCGGCCGGCTCCCGCCGTACCAGCAGCGGACCCAGCACCCCGGCCCGCCGCTCCTCGAACGGGAAGTCCCGGGCCACCGTGAGCGCGGTGTCCCACACCAGCATCGCGGCCAGCGCCTGCACCATGACGCCGGAGGTGAACGGGGTGCCGTTCTCGGAGCTGATGACCCTGGCGAACTCCTCGCTGCGGGCCGCGAAGGCGTCCTTGATGCGGGTGACCACCGCGATCCGGTCCGCCAGCGGGGCGTTCGCCCACTCCCCGGACGCGAAGGACGTGCGGGCCGCGGCCACCGCCCGGTCGACGTCGGCCCGCGAGGCGTGCGGCACCCGGCCGATGACCCGCTCGGTGTGCGGCGAGACGACCTCGATGGTGTCCCGGCCGGCCGGATCGGCCCACGCCCCGCCCAGGTAGAGCTTTCCGTGCTCGACGAGGTCGCTCATCGCTGCCGCCTCCCGATGGTTCCTGACGCTGCATCAGAATCACTCAGCAGAACTGATATCAGTTCTACCGGGAGGAGTCCACGGCGCCGGCCGAATCCCCAAGGCGCGCACCCAGGGGCGCAGTTCCGGCCGCATTGAAACTCGTTCTAGTTATAGTGATGCGCGTGCCGGCGCACGGCGGACCGAGAGGGGACCGGGATGACGACGCAGGTGACCGACCACCGGGGCGGCGTGTGGAGCATCGCCGTCCCCATCCCGGACAACCCGCTCGGCCACACCCTCGTCCACCTCCTGGAGACCGACCGGGGGCCGGTGCTCATCGACACCGGCTGGGACGACCCGGACTCCTGGGACACCCTCGTCGCCGGCGTCGCCGCCTGCGGTTTCGCTCTCACCGACCTCCACGGCGTACTGATCACCCACCACCACCCCGACCACCACGGCCTCTCCGCCAAGGTGCGGGAGGCCTCCGGCGCCTGGCTCGCGATGCACGCCGCGGACACCGCCGTGGTCCGCCGCACCCGCGGGGCCACGTCGGACCAGTGGCTCGACCACCTCATCGCCAGGCTCGCGGCGGCGGGCGCGCCGGACGGCCATCTGGCGCCGCTGCGCACGGCCCGGGCCACCGGGGGCGGCCGGCGGATGCCCGGCATGCGGGCCGCGCTGCCGGACCGCGAGATCGGCCCCGGCGAGCTGCTCGATCTGCCGGGGCGCCGGCTGCGCGCGATCTGGACACCCGGGCACACCCCGGGCCATGTGTGTCTGCATCTGGAGGAGGAGCACCCCGCCCGGCGGACCCGCGGCTTCGGCCGGCTCTTCTCCGGTGACCACCTCCTGCCGGGCATCACTCCGCACATCGGCCTGTACGAGGACCCGGCCGGGAACTCGGGCGAGGCCGCCGACCCCCTGGGCGACTACCTCGACTCCCTCGAACGCGTCGGCCGGCTCGCCCCCGCCGAGGTGCTGCCCGCGCATCAGCACGCCTTCACCGACGCCGGCGGCCGCGTCCGCACGCTCCTGGCCCACCACGAGGAGCGGCTCGACCGGTTGCGGACGCTGCTGAGCGAACCCCGCACGCCCTGGCAGCTCGCCATGGCCATGGAGTGGAACCGCCCCTGGGAGCAGATCCCTTACGGCTCCCGCACCATCGCCGTCTCGGAGGCCGAGGCACATCTGCGCCGACTGGTGAAACTGGGTCATGCGGAGTGCGTGCCGGGCTCCGGCCCCGTGCAGTATCAGGCGGTGGACGGGGGCGGTGGCCGGGCGTAGGGGATGCGTCGTGGGTATCTGCGGGTTCGTCCTGTGTCCGTGCAGCTCGTACGCGGTGCGTCTCCGGCTCGTACGGGCGAGCGAATGCCGGGCGGGCCGCCGGTTAAGGTGTGCGGGACAACTTCATCCGTGTCCGATCGGGGGAAGCCGGTGGAAATCCGGCGCTGACCCGCAACCGTGAGGACGGCCCGTCCACGCCCCAGGCCGGCGCGGAGCGGCCGTACGAGCCGGAACACCCGAGGGGCACGACCAAGGCTCCCGCCACACCGGCCGTCCGCCCGCGGACGGCCGGTGCGCGGCACCGTCGAGGTATACGGAGCTGAGCCCGGTGCCACCGCGCCCGATCCCCGGATCGGTGCCCGGGTGGGCGGCCGAGCGCGGCTGCGTGGCCGCCGCGACCCGACCCGAGAGGCACCGACCCGATGGCCCCCACGGCTTCCCTGGCCCAGCAGGCCCCCGCGCCGCACTCCGGCGCCCCCTTGGCGCGCCGCGCCGCCACGGCGCTGGCGGCCGCGATGGTGCTGGGCGCGGCAGCCGCCCCTGCCGCGTACGCTGCCGCCCCTGCCGCTACCGCCGGTTCCCCGTCCGCCGCGGCCAAGAAGCTGCCCTCGGGTCTGTACGGCACCAAGGACCCGCAGTACGACGGGGTGTGGCGGCAGTCGCTCGCGCTGCTGGCGCAGCACACGGTGGGGGTGCGCCCGGCGACGTCGGCCGTGCGGTGGCTGGTCGGGCAGCAGTGCGCGGACGGCGCGTTCACCGCCTTCCGAGCCGAGCCGGGCAAGCCCTGTGCCGCCAAGACGATGCGGGACACCAACCAGACAGCCGCCGCGGTGCAGGCGCTGGCCGCGTTGGGCGGGCACGGCGCCAGCGTGGACAAGGCGGTGGGCTGGCTGAAGTCGGTGCAGAACGACGACGGCAGCTGGAGCTCGATGCCCGGCTCGCCCGGCGACGCCAACTCCACCTCCGTGGTCATCGGGGCGCTCGCGGCAGCCGGGCAGAAGCCGGCGTCGGTGACGTCGAAGAAGCACCGGACCCCCTACGACGGGCTGCTCACCTTCCGACTCGGGTGCGCGGGCAAGGAGGACGCGCACGGCGCGTTCACCTTCCAGCTCAAGGGCGCGGCTGCGAACGCCGACGCCACCGCGGCCGCCGCAACCGGCGTGCTCGGCAAGGGCTTTGTCGTCGCGCCCACCGGCCGCCGCGACCGGACCCCGGTCGCGCCGCCGGCCTGCAAGGACGGCAAGGACAAGGCGGGCAGGGTCTCCGCGACGCAGGCCGCGGACGGCGGCGCCGCCTATCTCGTCGCCCAGCTCGACAAGAACGGGCAGCACCTTCTGTCCGCGATGCCGGGCGCCGAGCCGCAGCCCGACGTCGGCAACACCGCGGACGCCGTGGTGGCGCTGGCGGCCGGCGGACACGGCGCCGAGGCCCGACGGCCGCTGGCCTGGCTTCAGAAGAACGCGACGGGCTGGGCGCGGCAGAACGGCCCCGCCGCGTACGCCCAGCTGGTGCTGGCCGCGCACGCCACCGGCAGCGACCCGCGCTCCTTCGGCGGCACCGACCTGGTCACCGCGCTCAACGCCACCGGCCCCGAGCCGGCCGCCGTCCCGGGCAAGCACTCCCAGGCCGCCGCCAAGGACGACGACGGCGGCGGCATGCCGTGGTGGATCATCGGCGTCGGCCTCGCCTTCGGCGCAGGCCTCGGTTTCCTGCTCAGCGGCCGCAAGAGGGGCGGGCACTGATGCGGCGCGCCACCCTCGCCGGCGCCGCGCTGCTGGCCGGCACGGTCACCGGTCTGGCCGCCGGGCCCGCCCAGGCCCAGGAGTACCGCTACTGGTCCGTCTGGGAGGGCAAGGGCAGTTCCTGGACGTACGCCACCGAGGGGCCGGGCACCCTGCGGCCGGCCGACGGTGCGGTCGCCGGGTTCCGCTTCGCCGTCGGCGCCGATTCCGCCGCGGCCGGCAAGCCCCGTACGGCGCCCGGTTTCGACGCGATCTGCCGGGCCACCCCCGCCGAGGAGGGCCGCAAACGGGTCGGCGTCGTCGTCGACTTCGGTACCGCGGCGGACGCGCCCGGCGGCGAGCGGCCACCGGCGTCGCGGACGGCGTGCGCCCAGGTGTCCGAGGACGCCTCGGCGGGCGAGGCGCTGGCGGCGGTCGCCCGGCCGCTGCGCTACGACGCGAGCGCCTTGCTGTGTGCCGTCGCCGGTTACCCGAAGGCGGGGTGCGCGGAGCGGGTGAACGACTCGAAGGGGGCACGGTCCGCGGCGTCGCCGGCCCCGGGCGCGGCGGCGGACGGCGGGGACGACGGCGGGCCGTCCACCGGGCTGTTCGGCGGCATCGCGGTCCTCGTGGTCCTGGGTGCGGCGGCCGGGTGGCAGCTCCGCCGCCGGCGCGGATGAGCGCCCCGCGGGCGACCCGTACCACCGCGCTGCCGGCCGGCGCCTGGTGGCTGTGGGCGCTCGGCCTGGCCACCGCGGCCTCCCGCACCACCGATCCGCTGCTGCTGGGGCTGCTGGTGGGGGTGGCCGGTCATGTCGTGGCGGCCCGCCGTACGGAGGCGCCCTGGGCCCGTTCGTACGGGGCGTTCGTCAAGCTCGGCCTGGTCGTGATCGCAGTCCGGCTGGTCTTCGCCTTCTTCCTGGGGTCGCCGATTCCCGGCACGCACACCCTGGTCACGCTGCCCGAAGTGCCGCTGCCCGACTGGGCGAAGGGAGTCCGGATCGGCGGCCGGGTCACCGCGGAGGGCATGGTCTTCGCCCTGTACGACGGGCTGAAACTGGCCACCCTTCTCATCTGTGTGGGCGCCGCCAATGCGCTCGCCCATCCGGCGCGGCTGCTGAAGTCGCTGCCCGGCGCGCTGTACGAGGTGGGCGTCGCGGTCGTCGTCGCGATGACGTTCGCCCCGAACCTGGTCGCCGACGTCCAGCGGCTGCGCGCCGCCCGCCGGCTGCGCGGCCGCCCCGACCGCGGGTTGCCGGCGCTCCTCCAGGTCGGCATGCCGGTGCTGGAGGGCGCGTTGGAGCGTTCGGTGGCGCTGGCCGCGGCCATGGACGCGCGGGGCTACGGCCGCAGCGCCGACGTGCCGCGGGCCGTACGGCACACCACCTCCGTCCTCACCCTCGGCGGGCTGCTCGGCGTCTGCGCCGGGACGTACGGGCTGCTGGGCGAGGGCGGCGGCTACGGTCTGCCGCTGCTGCTGGCCGGACTGGCGGCGGCGCTGGGCGGGCTGTGGCTCGGCGGCCGGCGGTCGGTGCGCAGCCGCTACCGGCCCGAGCGGTGGGGCGTGCGCGCCTGGCTGGTCGCGGGCTCCGGCATCGCCGTCGCCACCCTGATGATCTGGGCCAACTCCTACGCGCCCACCGCCCTCCACCCACCCGCCGTCCCGCTCACCGCCCCTGTCCTCCCCCTCTGGCCGGCCGTCTCCGTGCTCGTGGGACTGCTGCCCGCGTCCGTCGCCCCGCTCCCGCCGGGCGGGGACCGGGCGGACCGCACCGCGTCCCGGGGCCGTGGCCGTGCCGTCGATGTCGATCCGCGTGCGAAGGAGCCCACCCCGTGATCCGGTTCGAGCAGGTCTCGGTCACCTACGGCGACGCCACGGCGCCGGCCGTCCAGGGCATCGACCTGACCGTCCCCGAGGGCGAACTGTGCCTGCTGGTCGGGCCCTCCGGCGTCGGCAAGTCCACCGTCCTGAACGCCGTCTGCGGTCTCGTCCCGCACTTCACCGGCGGCACCCTGCGCGGCCGGGTCACCGTCGACGGCCGGGACACCCGCACCCACAAGCCGCGCGAACTGGCCGATGTCGTCGGCACCGTGGGCCAGGACCCACTGGCGCACTTCGTCACCGACACCGTGGAGGACGAGCTCGCCTACGGCATGGAGTCGCTCGGCCTCGCCCCCGACGTGATGCGCCGGCGCGTCGAGGAGACCCTGGACCTGCTGAGCCTGGCCGAGCTGCGCGACCGCGCCCTGGCCACGCTCTCCGGCGGACAGCGGCAGCGGGTGGCGATCGGGTCGGTCCTGACCCCCCACCCCAAGGTCCTGGTCCTCGACGAGCCGACCTCGGCGCTCGACCCGGCCGCCGCCGAAGACGTGCTCTCCGTGCTCCAGCGCCTGGTGCACGACCTGGGCACCACGGTCCTGCTGGCCGAACACCGCCTGGAGCGCGTCGTCCAGTACGCCGACCAGGTCATCCTGCTCCCCTCCCCCGGCGCGGCCCCGGTCATGGGCGCCCCCGCCGACGTCATGGCCGTCTCCCCCGTCCACCCTCCGGTGGTGGCCCTCGGCCGCCTCGCGCACTGGTCCCCGCTGCCGCTGTCGGTACGCGACGCCCGCCGGAAGGCCGCCGCCCTGCGCACGCGGCTGACGGGGGTGACGCCGCCGGCGCCGGGAGCGGGGCGGGGAGTCGGCGGGCCGGGCACCGGGCCGGGAGCGGGGCAGGCAGTTGGCGGGACGGGCACCGGGCCGGGAGACACAGGGTCGGGAGCGGCATCCTCCGTCCTGGCGCCCCGGGCCGACGCCGTCCCGGACGGGATCGCCGCGGCGGTGTCCGGGCTGGGCGTCCGGCGGGGGCGGACCGAGGTGCTGCACGGGGTGGAGCTGACCGTGCGGCGCGGCGAGACCCTTGCCCTGATGGGCCGTAACGGGGCGGGGAAGTCGACCCTGCTGTCCACCCTGGTCGGGATGCACCCGCCGGCCGCCGGCTCGGTGCGGGTCGGTGGCGTCACCCCGCACCGCACCGGCCCCCGCGCCCTCCTGCGGCACGTCGGCCTGGTCCCCCAGGAACCCCGTGACCTGCTCTACGCGGACACCGTCGCCGCCGAGTGCACCGCGGCCGACCAGGACGCGGGCGCCCCGCCCGGCAGCTGCCGCGCCCAGGTCGCCCGGCTGCTGCCCGATGTCCCCGACTCCGTCCACCCCCGCGATCTGTCCGAGGGCCAGCGCCTGGCCCTCGCCCTCGCGGTCGTGCTGACCGCCCGTCCGCCGCTGCTCCTGCTCGACGAGCCCACCCGCGGACTGGATTACGCCGCCAAGGCCCGGCTGATCGAGGTGCTGCGCGCCCTGGCCGCCGAGGGCCACGCCATCATCCTGGCCACCCACGACGTGGAGCTGGCCGCCGAACTCGCCCACCGGGTCGTCATCCTGGCCGACGGCGAGATCGTCGCCGACGGCCCCACCGACGAGGTCGTGGTCTCCTCGCCGTCGTTCGCGCCGCAGGTCGCCAAGGTCCTCGCGCCGCTGCCCTGGCTGACCGTGCCGCAGGTGGCCGACGCCCTGGAGGCCACCGCATGACCGCGCCCGTGCACCGCACCGAGGGCGCCGGACCGCGCCCCGGCGCCGCGGCCGGTCCAAGCACCGGGCGCCGGGCGCGGGCCATCCGGCTCGGGCCCCGCTCCGTCGCCGCGCTGTGCCTGATCTCGGTCATCGGGGTGCTGGCCTTCGGGTGGCCGCTGCTCGCCGATTCCGCCTCCGGTCTCGCCCATTCCCGGGACGCGCCCTGGCTGTTCGCCGCGCTGCTGCCGATGCTGCTCGCCGTCGTCGTGGCGACCGTCGCCGACACCGGCCTGGACGCGAAGGCCATCGCCATGCTCGGCGTACTGGCCGCGGCCGGGGCCGCGATGCGGCCGCTCGGCGCGGGAACGGCCGGCATCGAGCCGATGTTCTTCCTGATGGTGCTGGCGGGGCGGGTGCTCGGGCCGGGCTTCGGGTTCGTGCTGGGATCCGTGGCGATGTTCGCGTCGGCCCTGCTGACCGGTGGTGTCGGGCCCTGGATGCCGTTCCAGATGCTGACGATGGGATGGGTGTCGATGGGGGCCGGTCTGCTGCCCGGGCCCGACCGGCTGCGCGGCCGCCGGGAACTGGCCCTGCTCGCCGCGTACGGAGCCGTCTCCGCCGTCCTCTACGGCCTGGTCATGAACCTCCAGGGCTGGCCCTACATCGGCGGCATGGCCTCGGGGGTCTCCTTCGTCCCCGGCGATCCGCTCGGCCAGAACCTCACCCGCTTCCTCGCCTACTGCCTCGCCACCTCCCTCGGCTGGGACCTGCCCCGGGCGCTGGTGACGGTGGTCCTCACCTTCGCGCTGGGCGGCACCGTGCTGACGGCGCTGCGCCGCGCCACCCGCCGCGCCGCCTTCGACGCCCCCGTCTCCTTCACGCCCGGCCCGCCCCCGGGAGCCGGCTCGTCGTGAGCCGGGCAGCCCCTACAGCCGCTGGATGATCGTCCCCGTCGCCAGCGCGCCGCCGGCACACATGGTGATCAGGGCGAACTCCTTGTCCCGGCGTTCGAGTTCGTGCAGCGCGGTGGTCACCAGCCGGGCGCCGGTGGCGCCGACCGGGTGACCCAGGGCGATGGCGCCGCCGTTCACGTTCACCTTCTCCAGGTCCTGGTCGAAGGTCTGCGCCCAGGAGAGCACCACGGAGGCGAAGGCCTCGTTGATCTCGACGAGGTCGATGTCCCGCAGCGACATCCCGGCCTTGCCGAGCACCGCGCGGGTGGCGTCGATGGGCCCGTCCAGATGGAAGTGCGGATCGGAACCGACCAGTGCCTGCGCCACGATCCGGGCGCGCGGTTTGAGCTTGAGGGCGCGGGCCATCCGCTTGGAGGCCCACATCACCGCGGCGGCGCCGTCGGAGATCTGCGAGGAGTTGCCCGCGGTGTGGACCGCGGTCGGCATCACGGGCTTGAGGCCGGCCAGCGCCTCCATGCTGGTGTCGCGCAGCCCCTCGTCCCGGTCGACCAGCCGCCACATGCCCTGGCCCGCGGCCTGCTCGTCCTCGGTGGTGGGCACCTGGACGGCGAAGGTCTCCCGTTTGAAGCGCTCCTCGGCCCAGGCGGCGGCCGCCCGCTCCTGTGAGATCAGCCCGAGCGAGTCGACGTTCTCGCGGGTCAGCCCGCGGTGGCGGGCGATGCGCTCGGCCGCCTCGAACTGGTTGGGCAGATCGACGTTCCACTCGTCCGGCCAGGGCTTTCCGGGGCCGTGCTTGGAGGCGCTGCCGAGCGGCACCCGGGACATCGCCTCGACACCGCAGCCGATGCCGACGTCGATGACGCCGCTCGCGATCATGTTGGCGACCATGTGGTTAGCTTGCTGGGAGGATCCGCACTGGCAGTCCACGGTGGTCGCGGCGGTCTCGTACGGAAGGCCCATCGCCAGCCAGGCGTTGCGGGCCGGGTTCATGGACTGTTCACCGGCGTGGGTGACGGTGCCGCTGACGATCTGTTCGATGCAGTCGGGCTGGATGCCCGTACGGGAGAGGAGTTCGCGGTAGGTCTCGCCCAGGAGGTAGGCGGGGTGAAGGTTGGCGAGCGCGCCCTGGCGCCTGCCGATCGGGGTGCGTACTGCTTCGACGATGACGGGTTCCGCGGCCATGACTGACTCGTCCTCTCCTCGCGTCCGCGGGTCCCGGCACCCACGGAAGAAGAACTAGTACGCGTTCTAGTTCTGCAAACAGTCTCATGAGCCGCCCTCCGGGGCGCAAGGGGCATGCAACACCCTTGTCCACAAAGGGAGTCGCCGCGGCCCTTGCCACTTGCGGAACTCGTCACTACCTTCACCGCGATCCATACCTGATGAACCGTCAGAACTTTTGGATGGACCAGATGGACCAGGAGTCGCCGATGCCATGCCCCGCGTTGCCCGACGGGTTCGACTTCACCGACCCCGACGTCTATCAGTCCCGCGTCCCGCTCCCCGAGTTCGCGCTACTGCGGCAGACCGCTCCGGTGTGGTGGAACGCCCAGCCGCACGGCATTGCCGGCTTCGGCGACGACGGCTACTGGGTCGTCACGCGCCACCAGGACGTCAAGGAGGTGTCCACCAAGCCGGACATCTTCTCCGCCAGCCGCAACACCTCGATCATCCGGTTCAACGCGTCCATGACCCGTGAGCAGATCGACGTACAGAAACTCATCATGCTGAACATGGACCCGCCCGAGCACACCCGGGTCCGGCAGATCGTGCAGCGCGGCTTCACCCCGCGCGCCATCCGCGGCCTGGAGGACGCGCTGCGCCGCCGGGCGGTGCACATCGTCGACGAGGCGCGCCGCAACGGCACCGGGGACTTCGTCACCGACATCGCCTGCGAACTCCCCCTCCAGGCCATCGCGGAACTGATCGGCATCCCCCAGGACGACCGGGCCCGGATCTTCGACTGGTCGAACAAGATGGTCGCGTACGACGATCCCGAGCTGGCGATCACCGAAGAGGTCGGCAGCAACGCGGCCATGGAGCTGATCTCGTACGCGATGAACCTCGCCGCGGCGCGCAAGGAGTGTCCGGCCGAGGACATCGTCAGCCGGCTGGTGGCGGCGGAGCACGAGGGGAACCTCGGCTCCGACGAGTTCGGGTTCTTCGTGCTGCTGCTGGCGGTGGCCGGCAACGAGACCACCCGCAACGCCATCACCCACGGCATGCACGCCTTCCTCACCCACCCCGACCAGTGGGAACTCTTCAAGCGCGAGCGCCCGGCGACCGCGGCCGAGGAGATCGTGCGGTGGGCGACGCCGGTGGTCTCCTTCCAGCGCACCGCCACCCAGGACACCGAACTGGGCGGTGCGAAGATCAAGGAAGGGCAGCGGGTGGGGATCTTCTACTCCTCCGCCAACAACGATCCGGAGGTCTTCACCGACCCCGAGGTCTTCGACATCACCCGCGACCCCAACCCCCATCTGGGATTCGGCGGCGGCGGCCCGCACTTCTGCCTCGGCAAGTCCCTCGCGGTGCTGGAGATCAACCTGATCTTCCAGGCCCTCGCGGACGCCCTGCCCGACATCTCCCTGGCGGGCGACCCACGCCGACTGCGCTCGGCCTGGCTCAACGGCGTCAAGGAACTCCGGGTTCATTACGGCTGACCGAGGAGGGGCGGGCCGCCGGGCACGGAGAAGGGGGGCGGGGGCCCGGAAAGCCGGACGAGCGGTATGTCCGAAACCGGTTCCTTCCGCAAGCTTGTCAGTTGTCATGCTCAGACTTACATTCAACTCGCGGGTAACACTTGGCAGTTCGGCATCTTCGCGCACAGCTCCGCAGCGCCGGTACCCGAACCGCACGTTCTTCCCCACCTCCGCACACGCCGGCCCCCGCGCGTCGCCACACCCGCGCCGCACGCCGACGCGCCCGCACTGCACGCCCCACCACGCCCCACCACGCACCTGCACCCCCCACCGTTCGACAGCGCGCTCGCTCTTCGAAGGGGACACACCGATATGAAGGACGCACACGGCAGACCCGTCACGGGACGCATCAGATGGCGCAGGTTCGCCGCGCTGTCCGTCCCGGCCCTCGTCGGCACGGCCGCCCTGGGCATTGCCCTGGCCAACGGGGCACTGGCGGCGTCGTTCGCCGTCTCGGGACAGCAGTTCAAGGTTTCCGCCGACAGCCTCACGGGCGACGGCTTCGCCCAGTACGGCAGCGTGGACACGAACGCCAGGGGAGACCTCCTGCCGGTCGCCGTCACGGCCATCAAGACCGCCCGGATGAACCATCTGTGCCAGTCGGTCGTCACCCACCTGCCCGTCATCGGCGACATCTCGCTCAACCTCAGCGCCGGTACGGGCGGCAGGCCCGTCGAGGCGACCAATCTCTTCGTGGACGCCACCCAGCTCTCCGGCAACGCGTCCTTCCACGGCATCGAGATCGGCCGGGACGCCTCCACCCTCGACAAGGGACCGGACAGCGCCCAGGGCATGCAGGACCTCTTCGCCCAGCAGGCCGACGACGTCAACATCAGCAACCTGCGGCAGACGGCCTGGGCCACCAACGCGGGGACCTTCAAGCTGTCCGGCCTGAACATGAAGATTTCCAAGGGCTCCAAGGAATGCTTCTGACCTGGCGGCGCTGGCGGAGGGCACGGCCCTTCTGGGGCGGTCTGGCGGCCGTCCTCGCCGGCGCCGAGCTCTGCGCCATCCCCCTCGCGCCGCTGAAGATCATGCTGCAACAGGGCATCGCCGGCATCCCGTCCGTGCTGATGGGGCTGGTGATGATCGTGATGGGGCTCTCGGCGTGGTTCGCCCCGCACTACCGGGGCCTCGCGGGGGTGCTCACCGTGCTGTGTGCGGCGGCCGCGCTGGTGATGTCCAACCTCGGCGGCTTTCTGCTCGGCACCGTCCTCGGGATTCTCGGCGGCTCGATGATGTTCGCCTGGCAGCCGGCCGCACCGGTGGAACCCGGCGCCGCCGCGACGCCCGAGGCCGGTGCCGAACCGGGTGACGGCGCGCCCGCGCCCAGCGGCCCGTAGGCCCCCATAACCCGCAGCCCGCATCCGTCCACCCGGCCACCGGCCAGCCACCCCGCCGCGCCCGTACCCCTACCCGTACCCCCCAGCGCCGTCGTCCGCGTACGGGACCGGACCGCTGCCCGCACCGCGGACCGACCGCCCCTGTGGCACCCACCCCCCTTGAAGGAGACCCACGATGACGATGACGCACCCCGCCCGCCGTACGCAGCGCAGCCGCGCGTTCCGTTCCGCCGGCACCGGGATCGTCGCGGCGCTCGCCCTGCCGCTCGCCGTGCCGGGTTCCGCGGCGGCCCTGCCCGCCCCGTCGGCACCCCTCGCCGCGGCCGCCACGACCGTGAGTCCGGCAGGTCACGGCTTCACCGCCACGCTCAGCGGCAAGGCCACCTTCAAGGCCGGTGCGGTGACGGTGACCTGTACGACCTCGACCTCCAGCGGGCAGGTCCCGGCCGCGCCCGGCAACCACAACCCGGCCGGGCCGGTGAGCAGTTCGACCACCCCGGCGACCTACGGTTCCTGCTCGACGAGCCTGCCGGGCGTGAGCGCGAGCGTCACCACGACCGGCACCTGGGGCGTCGCCATGCAGAACGGGGCGCCGGTGACCGCCGGCCTGACCATCCCCACCGGCGGATTCGTCCTCAAGACCAGCGGGCTGGCGTCCTGCACGGTCACCGCGGCCCCCACCGCACCCGCCACGGTGGACGGCACCTGGACCAACGGCGCACCGTCCACGCTCACCTTCACGAACGCCGCGGTACCGGTGAAGGTGGTGGGCGGCTTCGGCTGCCCGACCACCGCGACCAGCTCGACGTTCAACGCCACCTACAAGGTCGCCGACACCACCGATCCCGCCTCCCAGATCACGGTCACCGGCTGAGCGGCGCTCGGGTGCACCGGCCGACCGGCCGACCGGCCGACCGGCCGACCGGCTGACCGGCCAGGGGTGACGGCCGCGCCCCGTCCGGCGTGGGCGTCACCCCAACGCGCCGCGTGGGCGTCACCCTCACCGCACGGCCGTGCCGACGACCGCCACCGCCACCAGCGCCGCGACGGCGACCGTGCCGCCGAGGAACACGGTGATCAGCCGTCGCCGCAGGGCCCGGTAGACGCCTTCGTACTCGGTCCGCAGGGTGGCGCTGCGGACCGCGATGCGCTCCAGATACGCCCACGTGGCATCGCGCTGGTCGCGGCAGTAGTGCAGCTCCACTTCCCGCCGCTGACTGTCGGTGAGCCAGGGCAGGCCCGCGCAGAAGGCCTCCGCGCGGATACGTGCCCGGTCCTTCTCGGCCTCCCAGAGGAGAAAGCCCTCGATCTCGTTGATGGCCCGGTCCATCGCCGTGCCGTCGGCCCCCGGCATTTCCCCTGCGTACGGCAGACCACCGGGCAGACCGCCCCCTTCGGACATTCCCCGGCCCATTTCCCTGCCCTCCCCCTTCCGCCGTCCTCTGCCCGTTTCCCTGCCCTCGCCCCTCCGCCTTCCTCCGCCCCTCCGGCTTCCTTCGCCCATCTGCGTTCCCTCGTTCATCGGCGTGCCCCGATTCCGGTGGCAGGCGTGTCCCCGGCGTCCGCCAAGGCCTCGATATCGCGTGCGATCTCCGGGTGGTGCAGATCGAAGGCCGGGGATTCGGAGCGAATACGCGGCAGCGTACGGAAGTTGTGCCGCGGCGGCGGGCAGGACGTCGCCCATTCCAGCGAACGGCCGTACCCCCAGGGATCGTCGGAGTCGACCTGCGCGCCGTACTTCGCGGTCTTCCACACGTTGTAGAGAAAGGGCAGGAGGGAGAGCCCGAGAAGGAAGGAGAAGATGCTGGAGACGGTGTTCAGGGTGGTGAATCCGTCGGCCGCGAGGTAGTCCGGGATACGCCGCAGCATGCCCTCGGCGCCCAGCCAGTGCTGGACGAGGAACGTGCCGTGGAAGCCCACGAACAGCGTCCAGAAGGTGATCTTCCCGAGCCGCTCGTCCAGCATCTTGCCGGTCATCTT
>NZ_SDIG01000062.1:0-32641 GCF_004122755.1 Streptomyces sp. TM32 | reverse complement strand
GAAGTCCCGGCGCACGAAGTCCGGGGCCGCCGCCCGCTTCCCGGGCCGGGTCAGGCCCCGGCGCCTTGGGATCTTCCTGACCTGTGACAGTGAAGTTTGACG
Source organism: Streptomyces sp. TM32 (assembly GCF_004122755.1). NCBI lineage: Bacteria > Bacillati > Actinomycetota > Actinomycetes > Kitasatosporales > Streptomycetaceae > Streptomyces > Streptomyces sp. TM32. The sequence continues at coordinate 32,539 of NZ_SDIG01000062.1, read as the reverse complement.
CTTTGTCGCCGAAGTTTGACCGATGCGGTTGTGGCGGGTATCGACTGATCTCGTGCGGTGTGTGCCCGGGAACGTTGCCAGAGTTACCGTGAGGGACGTGAAGATCTCCGAGCTGGACCGGGCCCGGCTGAAGAAGTGGGCCGAGCAGCGGATTCCTGCGCATGCGAAGGCCGAAATTGCGGTGGGTTGCGCGGTGCGAGGCAGTGCCGCTGTGATCACCGAGGAGCGTGCGCCGTGGGACGGCGTCGGAGGGTGGACCTCACGTCGGGTCGTCCGGCTGCGGCGTACTGACGAGGGGTGGCGGGTGGACGGGGCTGACCGCAACGGCCGCTGGTATCCGTGCGATCACCTGCCGACAGTCCCGTCACTGGACGAGGCCCTGACTGTTCTGGATGATCCAAGGCACGCGTTCTGGGGCTGAGCCTCTGCTGGTCAGAACGGGTGCGGCTCGGCGGGCGCCGAGCTCGGGGACGACTGTGTGGGAGCGGAATCGGCTACTGGCCTGGCCGTCGGTGCGGGACCGCCCTGGGACGGCATACCCTGGCGATAGGTCCTGGTGACCTTGGCGGTCGCGTAGGTCAAGGAGGCTGCGACCTCCTCGGCGTCGATCTCCACGGTGGTGCGGCGGATACCCTCTTTGTCGTCGAAGGTGCGCTGCCTGAGCCGTCCGGTGACGATGACCCGCATGCCTCGGCTGAGCGACTGGGCGGCGTTCTCGCCGGCCTGTCGCCAGAGCGAGCATCGGAGGAACAGCGGTTGTCCGTCGACGAATTCGCTGCGGTCGCGGTCGAACACGCGGGGCGTGGAGGCGATGGTGAACCCCGCCACCGGTATGCCGGAGTTGGTGTGCCGCAGCTCGGGATCGGCGGTCAGGTTGCCCACCACCGTCACCAGCGTCTCGCCCGCCATGTCCTCACTCCTTGCCTCGTGCTGGAACATGCCCACCGTACCGGCCCTGCGTGCTCGCTGGCACGATGACTGCTATGGCGAGCGAGAACAATGACCTGGAGATGGCGGCTGTGGCCCTGCGCGGGGCACAAACGGCGGTCCACGCCGCCCGCCGGCAGCTGACCGCAGCGGTCGTCAGCGCGTACCGAGCCGGGGAGCCGGTGGCCCGTATCGCTGAGCGCGCGGGCATGACCGTGATGGAGGTCCGGAATCTGCTGGCCGCGACCGGGACCTCGCGCCGCAGGTGAGCACGGCTGTGGCGTCTCGGACGGCACCTGGTCGGGGCGCCCGTGGTGCCGCGGTCACCGGGTGAGGATGTGATGCAGCTTGCCGAGGTCAACGGGGTCGACTGAAGCCAGGAGCGCGGTGAGGTTGGGGTGCGGCGCATGGGCTCGCGTGGCTGCTGGTGCTGGAGCGCGATGCGGACGATGCGGCGGTCGAGTCCGTAGCGGGCGCTGAGCTGATGCCGGTGGGTGCCGTCCTGGAAGGCGTCGAACAGGAGCATGGTGAGGCTGACCCTGGTCGAGGGTTTGGTGAGCCGGCGGTCGAGCGCCGTGGAGAAGATGCAGGTCCGGTCCAGGTCGGTGTCGACGCGTCCTGCGGCATCGGGGAGTGTCCGCCGCAGGTCGGTGACGGTCCGTCCGGTGACCTGTGCCAGCAGGTCGAGGTCCGGGGTCCCGTAACTGCCCCGTCGGCAAAGGACCCTGAGCAGGTATGTGTGGGGCAGGTGGTTGGCGCGGGCGAGGCGGCGGATGAAGGACTCGGTGCCCTCGCCGAGGCGGGGCCGGACCTGGATGGGCAGGCGGGCGAGCCGAGGAGGCTGCGCGGGGCCGTCCCTTCGGGGAAAGGTCACGGGCTGATCAGGCTTTCGTGATCGGGGACGTTGTTCTGTACTTCCTTGCGCCGCCGGAATGCTCTCTGGCGGCAGGCGGCGGTGCAGTATCGGCGGGCTCCTGTGCGGCCCGGATCGATGGGGGTGCCGCAGTGTCTGCAGCTGGCCTCGGGCCGCTGCTCGGAGAAGTCGGTCCGCCGCTCCAGGACGGTCGGCTCTGCCGGTTGGAGGTGTGCCCGGTGGCGGCAGCGCGATGAGCACCAGCGCCGGGCTTCTCCTTCGGCAGTCTCGGTGATGGGCTTCGTGCAGAACTCGCAGGCCAACGGCTGTGGTTGGGGAGCCTGGCCCTCTGGGCGGTGGCGTCTTCGGTGGGCTCGCTGACGGCAGCGGGCGGAGCAGTGCTGGCGGGAGCTCCGAGCGCCGGACTTGGCCGCCGGAAGCGGCGCGTCGCACTCTTTGCAGGTGCCGGATGTGCCTTCCAGAGTGTCCCGGAGGGCGGCGGGGTCCCGGCCGGTCGCGGCGCCCAGGCGGCTGAAGCTCGGGGCGCCTTTGTGGTGGGGCGGTTCGCAGAGGTAGTCCCGCAGGTAGCGGGCCTTGAGGTGGTTGGCGTGGGCGAGGCGGACGATGAAAGACTCGGTGCCCTCGCGCGGTAGCGGCCGGACCTGGACGGGCAGCCGGGTCACCGAGGGGTCGGGGACGAGCTTCACGGTCACCGCGTGCCCCGGGGCCTGCCGGTCGTGGCCGCCTGGGCGGCGAAGTCCAGCGGGACCGCGTCCAGCCCGTCTTGGGTGATCTTCTCGGTGCCGGTGAGCATCGCATCGATCGCGGCGCCGCGGATGAGGTGGGACAGCGCGCCGATCATGCCGCCGGTGCGGTCGTGGAGGTAGCGGTCGAGCGCGGCCAGGCTGCCCGGCGGATGCTGGTGCAGCAGCAGAGTGTCTTCCATCTGCGCGACCAGGCCCTTCCATTCCCGGTTGTAGGGGAAAGGGTGGGTGGGACGAGCGTGAAGCGTCCGGCGATCTGTGCGCCGCGGGTGCCGGACAGCAGGGTGCTGCCCTCGATGTCGATGCCCGCGTAGATGAACGTCGCCGGTATTCGCTCCGAGAAGTACTTCAGAGTGTCGGCGACTTCGGCGCCGTTGCGGCTGGTCAGCGAGATGTTGTGGAGCTCGTCGACACACACCAGACCCGTGCGGGCGTCCGTGCAGATGCCGACGACGGCCTCGATGATGTCGGTGATGTTGAAGCGGGCCCTCACGGGCAGGCCCAGGAAGCGGGCGAACTCGGCGGCGATCATACGGGCGGTCGCGGCGGGCGGGAGGGTGACGTAGAGGACCGGAATCCGGTCTGGGGCATGGGGATGGCGGGAGCGGTCGAGGAGTTCGTGCGCAAGACCGAGCTGGGTGATCGCGATGGTCTTTCCGGTCCCGGCGGGGCCCGAGACGATCAGCCCGCGGCGGGCGCTGATGGCGTGCCGGTTCAGCACGACCAGGCGCCTGCCAGTGGCGACGGTGTGGCGGACGGTGGAGGTGGCCACCACCAGCAGACGTGCGTGGTGGTCGAGGCGGGCCTCGTCGTAGAGGTACTTCTCCGGCGCGGACAGCGCGGCGTACTCGGCCGCGGTCAGCAGTGCCGGAGGCGCTGGCGGATCAACGGCGAACTGACGCCATCCGGGCAGCGTGGTCAGGTGCCGCCCCGTGTCCTCGGCTGCGGTGTCCGGCGTCATCACGTGCGTCTCCAGGGGTCTTCGCGCGGATCGAACAGGCCCAGCGGGATCACCTCGGCCAGCGTCTCCTCCGCCTCGGCATCATCGGCTGGCTCGTCCGAAGCCTCGGCCGCCGTCGGCTCGGTGGGCTCGGGACGGGGCGCCGGTGTCGAGGGCCCGGCGGCCTTGGTGCGGGCAGCCACCCGCCGGTCCCGTTTGCTGGCCTTGGCCGGCTTCGCCGGCCGGTCGGCCTCTTCGGGCCCGGCGTGAGCACGGGTGAGCAGGTCGGCGACCGCGTCGGCGATCTCGGTCTCGGTGGCGCCGGGCAGCTGGTGGCTGACGTGATTCCATGCGAGATCGCCGAAGGGCATCGGGGCCCGGTTCAGGTGCTTCCAGGTCGCCTGGACCCACGAGCTGCCGCCGCGGTGGTCGCGTACCCAGATCCGGGAGACGTCGTAGGGGTCGCGATGGACTTCCCAAAGCCCCCGTTTGGCCTGGACGCCGGAGTGCCGACGGCGCATCGGGCCGAGCTCCGGACTGTCGTAGGCCCGGTTCTTGATCCGGATGCCGTAGTCGTTGACCACCCGCCAGTCCGCGGGCAGCAGTTCGACGTAGTCGTCACCGGTCAGCGCGACCGGGACGTAGCCACAGATCTCGACGAGGGTGGCGTACTTCTCGTTCGGGGTGAACATCCGCCCCGGATGGGACGGGTCACGCAGCCCGTCGTGTCTGCGATTTTGCCACTTCGCGACGACCCATTCGTCGAGGTACTCCTGCAACTCCAGCAAGGACCACAGGGGTTCACGTTCCAGATGCCGTCCGCGGTGGTCGGCGGAGCGGCCGGTGTATCCGGGCAGGAACTGGGCGAAGAGCGTGGCTACCGAGCCTAGGGTCGACTCGATGTGTCCCTTCTCGAAGCCCGCAGCCTTGTGGGTCGGCTGCACGTCGATCTGAAGGAAGCGGCAGGAGGACTGGAAGTTGCGGGAGATGAACGCCTTCCCGTGGTCGCAGACGATCATCTCGGGGACGATCACCGGGCGTGCGGCGGCGTGTGCCAGGCGCTCGTCCAGGTCCAGGAGCCTGCGGTGCGGGAGCACCGAGCGGGACATCTTCAGCGCGCCCACCCAGCCCGGGCGCATCAGCTCGGGAGTGACGGTGCGGGCCAGCAGCACGCTGGCATCGACGGCCTTGGTGCTCGGCCGTAGCACGGCCGCGGTCAGCGTCCTGGTCGCGACATCGATCATGGCGGTGAGTTCGACTCGCCCGGTCACTCCGTTGTCGAGGAGGACCAGCACGTCCAGTGGTGTGGAGTCGATCTGCATGACCTCGCCCGGCGCGAAGGCGGGCAGTTCGCCGAACGGTGCCGTCGCCCCGTGGGCCTTGGAGCGGCGGTTGCTGGCCGTGCCGAAGGTGTGGGTGCCCGAGGTCAGCTTGGCCAGCAGCCGGTAGAGCGTGCGCTCGGAGGGCAGTTCGACACCCTGCCCGTCAGCGGATTCTTTGAGGATCTCGCCGGTCTTCCAGAGGACGAAGGCCCCGTTGCGGGTCGAGGAGTCGACGCCCTGGGCGATCGCCTGTCGCATCGCCGTCACGATCCGCTCGTCGATCGAGCCGAACTCGTTCTGTTTGCGGACCGGCCGGTGATCGGCCAGCCCCAGCACTCCCTCGGCTTGGTAGCGGCGGCGCCGGTGCGCGACCGTACTCGCCGAGACCTTGTGGCCCAGCGAGGTCAGCTCGGCGGCATTGGCCCGCTGCCGGGCAGTCAAAGAGCGGTCCGGGCCGTACTCGAGCCGCGGCACCGCGTCCTCACCGGCATCCGGGGGCAGGCCGTGCAGGACTTCGAGGATGTGCCCCTCCCACCACAGGGCCTTCTCCACGACCCGGTCGGGGAACGTCTCCAGCAGCGAGGCGGCCGGCAGGGGCATCCGCACCGGGCTGTCGACCACCGCGAAGTCGGCATCCGCGATCAGCTCGGCCACCGTCACCACCTGCGGGTCACCGCCGGAGTCGGTCAGGGTCACAGTCTTTGTGGCAACGGCGACCACCCCGCGGACCTGGCCCCGGAAACGGACCCAGGAGCCGACCGCGATCCCCGCTGGCCGTCGCAACGTACTCATCCCCGCCGCCTTTCCGCCCAGAGCAGGCTCTCAGTCTGGAGCAGTCCGCCCTCCAGACCTGCGGCCAGGATCCCCGACCACATCAGGTGGAACAGCACGGGCAGCACCAGCAAGCGGTCGCCGGCCTGGGCAGCCCCTGCCAGCAGCCCGGTCGGCTCCGCGAAGATGTCCAGCAGCCGCTCGGCGACATCGGTGCGGCGGCCGCACCGGCGCCTGCGATAACGCGACAACCACCGGACGTTCGCCATGACCACCGGGTCAGGGACGCCGACGTGGGAGAACTCCCAGCCCACCGCCTGACAGGCCACCTGGGTTCCGGCGAACAACTCCGCGGTCGCCTCGTCCATCCGGTCACCGGCACGGACATCGACCACGCGGCCCCGGCCGTCCGCGAGCCGTACGAAGTAGTCCGGAGCGTGGCGGCGCAGGCGCTTCCCCTCGCGCCAGTGCAGCCAGAACGGCTGCGACGCGATCCCGACGACATCCGGATCCCTGTCCATCAGGATCAGCCGGTCCCGCTCCAGCCACGACTCGTAGCCCACGTGGCCGCCCCCGGTCACCGAGTAGTACCAGCCGGCGAAACCCTCGGTGTCCTTGGCCCACTGGAAGGTACGGACCGGATCGCCCACCTCGAACCGCGTGCTCCAGGCCCGCCCCAACGGCTCCCGCCGACGCTCACCCGCGTCGAAAAAGCCCAGCGCAAAGGCCGATAACGCGGCATCGCGTACGCAAGTGCCGGTGCCCCCACCGTTCCCCCAGACCGTCAGCAGCCCCACCAGTCAAACTTCGCTGGCAGGAACCCACCGGTGGTCAAACTTCGGTGGCAATGGATCAATCATCGCTGTCACAGTGTCCCATGAAGTTTCGTGCTGCGTCGGGGCCGGGGTGTTAGCTGCGGGACGAAGAGTTCGGCTGCGCTGGAGAGCTGGTTTCTGTGCAGATTGAATCTTCGTTTTCCGTCCGCTGCTTCGGGAGTTTCGGCCGTGAGCGGCCTCGGTGGCGGGCGTTCTCCTCCGTCATGAGTTCATCGACGCGGGCGCTGTGCCAGATGGTGCCTTCGTGCTTCACATATTCGGGCACCCACTCGCGGGTGAGGACGGGTTTGACGTGGTTGTGGAAGAGGAGGGTGCGGCCCTGGTTCCGTTGGATGCGGCTGAACCAGAGCACGCTACTTTCGTGTCTGCGGACGTGGCTGCCGTGCAGGGGCGAGACGGTGCCCTTGGACCGGGCTGGGCTGTAGTTCGACAGGGGCTTGGAGGGTGGGCGCCAGGAGTCGGCGTCGGCCCAGTGAGCTATGGCGTCGCCGTGCTCGCTGTATGGGTAGGTGATGCGCTTGCTGATCTCTGCGTAGAAGCGGGCGCGCTCGGGCGGACTGTCGCCGGCGAGGCGCCGCCAGTAGGGGGAGGCGATCAGGGGCGCGAGGGCAACGGCTTCTGGATAGACCGCGGCGAACAGTTTCGAGGTGCTGTACGACTTCTCGACATCGTCGTGGGGGATGAGGACGTGGGTCCGGTCGTCCCAGCGGTGCCAGGAGTGGACCGGGTCCTCGAACTGCTGGGGCCGGCTCTCGGCCCAGATGTGCCCGCAGAACATCAGACCGGTCAGCACCGCGTCGTAGGTGGCGGCCCAGCCGTAGCGGTGCAGGATGCGCAGGTGCTTGCGCTGGGCGTCGACGATCGCGGGGAGCCGGGTGAGGTCGGTGGCGGGGTGGTCGATGTCGGGCGGTCCGATCCAGGTGCGGTGCCGCAGGCAGACGTAGCGGTGGTGCGGCAGGAGCCGGGTCACCTTGCCGCCCGGGTGCTTGGTGTCGCAACGGTGGCAGCCGGCCTGGGGCTGGTGGCGGAACATCGTCCAGTCGGGCTGCGGGTCGCGGAGTTCGGGCAGGGCTCCGGCGAGGGCATGGACGCTCCGGCCGGTGAGGGCGGCGAGCCGTTCGGGGACGACGACGCGGCGCATGCCGCCGGACTTCTCGCGCTCGGTGAGCTGGAGCCAGAGGCCGCTGATATCGAGTCCGTGGAGGGTGGCCAGGCGGCTGATGTAGGAGGCGGCGATCTCGTGCCGGGCGGGCGGGACCGGGTCGGGCAGTGTGCGCACGAGCATCAGGCCGCGCGCCTGCGGCGGGCGGACGGTTTGACGGGGGCGCTGAGTTTCCCGGACTGCTCGGCGGCGTAGTCGATGGGGACGATGTCCAGCAGGTCCTCGGTGATGCGCTCGCTGCCGTCCTCGATGGCCAGCACGGCGGCGCCGCGGATGAGTTGGGAGAGACTGCCGATCATGCCGCCGGTGCGGTGGAAGAGATACTCGCTCAGCCCGGCCAGTGCGCCCGGGGTGTGCTCGTGGAGACGGAGCATGGATTCGAGGGTTCCCACCAGGGCCCGCCAGGCGTCCTGGTCCGCCTCGGTGGCGTGGGAGAACTGGGCGGCGGGGATGACGACGAAGCGTCCGGCGATCTGCCGTCCGCGGGTGCCGGCGAACACGCCCTGGGACTCGATGTCGATGCCCGCGTAGGCGAAGGTGGCGGGCAGCCGCTCCGCGAAGTACTTCAGCTGGTCTGAGGCTTCGGCTCCGGAGCGTGTCGCGAGATTCAGATTGTGAAGTTCGTCCAGGAGCACGAGGTCGACATGGACATGTGCGGCGGTCGCGCAGACCGCGTCCACGATGTCGGTGACGTTGACGCGGGTGGGGAAGGTCAGCCCGAAGAAGCGGGCGAACTCCATCGCGAGCATCTTCGGTGTGGCTGCCGGCGGAACGGTGACGTAAAGGACCGGGAGCCGGGTCACCTCGCGCGGATGCCGTTTGCGGACGGCCAGTTCATGGGCCCGGCCCAACTGGGTCAGGGCAGTGGTCTTGCCGGTGCCGGAGGCGCCGGAGAGGATCACGCCGCGGCGGGCGGAGATCTGGTTGCGGTTGAGCTGGATCAGCAGCCGGGAGGTGGCGATGACCTTGCGGATGGTCGGCGTGTTCACCATCGGCAGGTCGGCGTGATATTCCCGGCGCTGTTCCTCCTGCCGCAGCCGCTCGGTCCGGCTCATTGCCGATCGCTGGGCGGCCGTCAGCAGCGCGGGCGGGACCGGCTCGTGGCCGACGAAGTGGCGCCAGCCCTCTTTGGTGGTCAGCGGACTGTCGGGCGGTGCCTGCCCGGCCGTGTCCGGGGTGCGGGACGGGGAGGGCTTGCTCATAGCCACCTTTCAGCTTCTGCGTGGGCGTCGAAGACCCCGAAAGTGGCCACCGCCGCAGGCGGCTGGATTTCGGGTTCCGGCTCCGATTCCGTCTCGCTGTCGGCCTCGGGCGCCGGGACGGCAGCAGCGGTGCGGGTGCGGGCGGCCACCTTCGCCGATCGGAAGTCGGGACCGTGTTCGGCCCGACTCAGCAACTCGTCCAGGACACGGGCGACGCCGGCCTCGTTGGTGTCGTCCAGCCCCTTCGCGGCGGCCAGACGCCGGGCGTGGGCCCAGGTGAAGTCGGCGAACGGCGCGTTCACCAGCGGCAGGTGAATCCAGGGGACGGTGATCCAGCCCTGCTCGGTGCGTACGAATACCTGCGACAGGTCGTAGGGGTCGTAATGCACCTCCCAGAGCCCGCGCTTGGCCGCGTGTCCGGAGTGCTGTCGCCGGTGCGGCCCCAGATCGGCGCAGTCATAAGTGCGGTAGTTGATCCGGATGCCGTAGTCATTGACCGCCCGCCAGGCTGTCGGCAGCAGTTCCAGGTAGTCCTCACCGCGCAGCACCAGCGGCAGATAGCCGCAGGCCGCCACCAGCGAGGCGTACTTGTCGTTCGGCGACATCGCCTTCTTCGGGCGGAAGGGGTCGCGCAGAGCATCGTGCGGCCTGGCCTGCCACCCGGCCAGAAGCCACTCATCGAGGAGGTCCTGAAGCTCCGGGATCGTCCAGACGGCCCGGTCCTCGACGCGCTCGCCGCGACGGGAGACGTCCCGCCCGGTGTAGCCGGCCAGGTGCTGACAGAACAACGAGTTGATCGCCGAAAATGTCGCCTCCACGATGGCCTTGTCACACATCGTCGACTGCACCCGATCAGCACGATCAGCGCGGAGTTGTCCGCGTCACGCACCCCTTCCACCCGTGGTGCGGGCGGGAGTTCACCTTCATCGACCGGCATCTGGCCTGGGACGTGGACAGGGTCAGCTTCGCGGACGAGAACGGGGAGGTGGCCTCGCTGCCCGCAGCGTGGACCGACATCGACCCGGTCGATCCGTTCGTGGTGATCGCGGCGGGCCGCTGCCCGTTCCGTGTCCAGGACCTGCTGGCCGCCGCTGACCTGATCGACGCGCTGCGGTCCCCAGATGTCGGGAAGACGACGCCGTGAGCGTCGTCTGATCCACGCCTCATCCGATATCCCTGCCGCTCGACGGTGCCAGGAGGGCGCCAGCGGAGTGCGCCCCCACCTGCTGGTTCACCTCCATGCGCCGATCTTGAGGTCTTGTCTGCCGCACTGGTCGGCGCGAATCTGGTGACACCGGTTCAGATGGGGAGGTGACACGTGGCATCGACGGCGACGGACCCGAAGGTGGCTGCCCTGGCGGCGGCTCGCTCGCTCAACCCGCATCCGGAGAAGGTGGTCGACGAGGTGTTTCTTGCCTCGCCGTTCTGCGACGCGCGGGACTTGGTGCAGGTCAAGTACGAGATGGTGCGGCGGGTGCGCGTGGACAAGGTGCCCGTCGCCCGGGCCGCCCGGGCCTTCGGCTACTGCCGCCAGGCGTTCTATGAGATTGCCGCCGTGCTGGACGCCGGCGGGCCGGGCGCCCTCGTCCCGGGCAAGCCCGGCCCGAAGGGCCCGACGAAGCTGACCGCCCCCGTCATGGACCGCATCGAAGACTGGCGGGCTGCCGAACCCGGCCTTTCCGCAGGGAAGTTGGCTGCCATGGTAAGCGCCGAGTTCGGCTTCACCGTCCACCCGCGCTCCGTCGAGCGCGCGCTGGCCCGCCGCCGCGAGCCGCAGAGCGACCCCGATGAGGGGCTCATAGCCCGCACCGATCCCCGGCGGCGGTGACGCCGCGGCGGGCATCGCCGAATACGAGCGGCTGCGCGAGAGGGCAGGTCAAGGCGGGCACCGCAACGGGCTCGGTGTGCTGGTGGCCCGCGGCATGACCGCGTTCCTGCACGTCGCCGCCTCGCTGACCGCCGCCGCGGCGACCAGGGGCCCGGCCCCGGCCCGGCCAACGCCGCGCAGGGCACCCGCCGGGCTGGATCCGGAGGTCGTCCGGGTGTGGTCGCGGATGGTGCTGGCCCACGCCCACAGCCCATGACCAGCAGTGATGCGATCTCACAGGAGGAGTTGATGGAGCAGTTGTTCGGACCTGCGGCCAAGGTGACCGCCGGCCACCTCACCAGGGACGCCTACCTCTATATCCGGCAGAGCTCGCTCAAACAGGTCCTCAACAACACCGAGTCGACAGTGCGCCAGTACGGGCTCAAGGAGCGGGCGATCGCGCTGGGCTGGCCCGCCGACCGGATCACCGTCATCGACACCGACCAGGGCCGGTCCGGGGCCAGCGCGGCGGACCGGGAAGGATTCCAGCGGCTGGTCACCGAGGTCGGCATGGGACACGCCGGGATCGTCCTCGGCCTGGAGGTATCCAGGCTGGCGCGCAACAACACCGACTGGCACAGGTTGCTGGAGATCTGCGCGATGTCCGGGACCCTCATCCTGGACGAGGACGGCCTCTACGACCCCTGCGATTTCAACGACCGCTTGCTGCTGGGCCTCAAAGGAAGCCTGTCCGAGGCGGAGTTGCACCTGCTCAAGGCCCGTCTGCGGGGCGGCCAGCTGTCCAAGGCCCGGCGCGGAGAACTGGTCAGCCCGCTGCCGATCGGCCTGGTCTACGACCCAGCCGGGAAAGTGGTCCTCGACCCGGACACCACTGTCCGGCAGGCGATCGCCGCTATCTTCGAGCTGTTCGACGCGACCGGCTCGGCCACCGGTGTGGTCAAGGCACTCAACGCCGAGGGTCTGCGGCTGCCCCGCCGCATGCGCCACGGCCCGGACAAGGGCAAGGTGATGTGGGCGCCGGCCGCGCACTCCAGGATCCTGCAGATCCTGCACAACCCGCGCTATGCCGGAGCCTTCTTCTACGGCCGCTACCAGCACAAAACCACCCCCGGCACCGGCAAGAGCGGGCCGCGGCTCCAGCCCCGCGAGCAGTGGGTCGCCTTCTTCCCCGACCACCACCCCGGATACATCACGCTGGCCGAGTACGACGCCAACCAGGACAAACTCGCCGCCAATGCAGCCGCTCACGGCAAAGAGCGCCGCCACGGCCCGCCGCGCGAAGGCCCGGCCCTGCTGCAGGGCATCGTCGTGTGCGGGATCTGCGGCAGGCGCATGACGGTCCGCTACCACCAGCGCAAACACGGCCTGGAGCCGGAGTACGTCTGCCAGGCCAAGGGCATCGAGTACGGCAACCCGGTCTGCCAGCGCGTCCACGGAGCTGTCGTCGATGCCGCCGTCGGCGAACTGCTGGTGACCGCTCTGACCCCGCACGCGGTGCAAGCCGCGCTCGCGGTCGCCGACGAGTTGGCCGCCCGCGTGGACGAGGCCGACACACTCCGGGCCGCCGCAGTCCAACGCGCCCAGTACCAGGCCGATTTGGCCCGCCGCCGCTACCTCGCCGTCGACCCCGACAACCGCCTGGTCGCCACCAGCCTGGAGGCCGACTGGAACGCGGCCCTGCGCGAGCTGGCTGAGGCTACCGAGACCTACCAGAAGAACACGGCCGCCAGCACCGGAGTCCTAGACGACGCCCAGCGGACCCGGATCTCCGCCCTGGCCGGCGACTTCCCGCGCCTGTGGTCCGATCCGGACACCCCGGACCGCGAGCGCAAGCGCCTGGTACGGCTGCTGGTCGCCGACGTCACCCTGGTCCGCGCCGACCAGATCACTATCCACGTCCGGCTGCCAGGCGGCCAGGAACACACCCTGGTCCGGCCCCTCCCGCTGGCCTCCTGGCAGATCCGGCAGACCCCGCCCGAGATCGTTGCCACCATCGACGCACTCCTCAACGACCACACCGACGGTCAGATCGCCGCCATCCTCACCGAGCGCGGACACCTCAGCGGCACCGGACAACCCCTCACCGCCGGGATCGTGAAACACATCCGTAAGGCATACGACTTGCGCAGCCACCCCCAACGGCTCGCCGACCTCGGCCTCGTCAGCTTGCGCGAGATGGCCCGCGGCCTGAACCTGCACACCAACACCGTCAAGAAATGGCGCGACGCTGGACTCCTGACAGGCCGCATCGCCAACGACAAGGGCGAGTTCTTTTACTATCCACCCGGCCCCGACCTCGCCCGACCCAGAATCGGACGGCCGCCCCGCCAACGACCCGCACCCGAGGAAACACCAATCGAATCAGCCCAAGGAGGCGCAGTATGAAGCACGAGGTTTGTCCGTAGGCGTGCGTGGTCTTGATCTTTGGACGGAGATGCCGAGACGGTCGCAGGCCCGGATGAACGTGTCGGAGACGAACACCTTCCCGCCGTCGATGACCACGGTGTCCGGCACGATCACCGGCTTTGCCGCGGCCTGTTCCATCCGCGCGTCCACGTCCAGCAGCCGCAGGTGCGGCAGCCGCGACGCCGCCATCCGCAGCGACTGGGACCAGCCCGGACGCATCGGCTCGGGCACCAGCATCCGCGCCAGCAACAGCGAGGCGTCCACCGCCTTGGTGCCCACCGGCCGCAGTACCGCCGCGCAGATCGTGCGAGAAGCGACATCGACCGCGATCGTCAGGTCCGCTCGGGCGGTGAGGCCGGAGTCCAGCACCACCATCACATCCAGCGGGGTGGAGTCGATCTGGACCTGTTCCCCGGGCCGGTCCGCGAACGTCGGCGTGAACGGCCCCTGCGGCCGGTTCGCCGTCTGCCGCCTGGTGACCGCCGAGCCGAAGGTGTGCCGACCGGTGGAGAGCGCGTCGATCAGCTTGTAGAAGGTCCGCTGGCTCGGCAGCGGAACCACCCTCTCACCATGGGTGGCCTCCACCAGCTTGACCACCCGCCGGATCAGCCGCGAACGCGTCCCCGTCGAGACATCCGTCTCCGCCTCCAGGACCTCCTGAACAGCCGCGACCAATCGGGCATCCGCCCGGCCCGTCGCCTCCCAAGTCCGGACCGCCCGCTGGTCCACCAGCCCCCAGACCCCCTGCTGGACGTAGCGGGACCTGCGGCTTTGAACCGTCCGGACGGTCACTTTCAGCTCACTCGCTTTCGCTGCCATCCGGTCCATCAGCGAGGAGGCGGCCGGGTCGTATCCGTCGCGGGGCTTGGTGCCCGGCGGCGTGCCGGGCGGCAGCCCGGTCTCGACCTCCACCAGGTGCCGTTCCCACTCGCGTGCCGCCTCGCACACCGGCTCCGGCAACGTCGCCAGCAGCCCGGACGGCTCCAACGCCGGCAGCGGCTCGGTGCCGGTGACGACGAAGTCCGGCGCCGCCATCAGATGCGAGGCCAGCACCACCGAATCCACCCCGGCCGTCGACCGCAGCCGCACCGACGTGCCGACGAGCGCCACCACCTGGTGATCCCCGTTGTCGAAGGTGATCCAGTCGCCGGGCCGCAGCACCGCCGCGTGTTCAGCGACCACGGCCCACCCCCGCGGACACCAGCGCCGTCGCGTGCAGCGGAACCGACACGTCCACGGCCAGCTCGTGCGTCCACAACAGATGGAACAGCACCGGCAGCACCGCGACCGCGTCCCCGACCGAAACCGCCCCGTCCATCAGCGGCCGCGGCTCGGCGAATGCCGCCAGCAGCTCGGACACCGCCGGCGCCAGCCGGTGCCGTGGGTGCCGGTAGCCCGCCAGCCAGCGGACATTACGCACCACGATCTCGTCCGGCGCCCCCACCAGCCGGAACTGCCAACCCACCTGATCGCAGGCGACCTGCGTCGCCTCGAATTTCGCCACATCCCGCGGCCCCCGGCGGTCCGTGGGCCGGCAGTCGATCACGACCGCCGTGCCGTTGTCCCGGCGGGCGAAATAATCCGGCGCGTGCGAGACGCCCTTGCCCGCCTCCAAGGCCCAGAACAGCCAGAACGGCTGCGAGGAGATACCCACTACCGACGGGTCGAAGTCCAGCAGCATCACATGATCGCGCTCCAGCCACGACTCGAACCCGATGTGCCCGCCGACCGTCGAAGACCACCACAGGCCCGGCAGATGCCGCTGCCCCTTGTACGACTTGAACACGCGTACCGGCGCGGCGTCTTCGAACCGCACCGACCACACATCCGCCAGCGGACGCCGGAACTCCGACCCGCCCTGGTCGATGTACCCGACCTCGAACCCCTCCGGCGGTGTCCCGGCGACACCGCCCGGAAGCACCCCCAACGCGCGTGCCACGACTCGCTAACCCCACCCAGCAACGAAAGGCCACTCTGCAAAACGAATGATCACACGAAGACTAAGGTTGCAAAGCGAAGAGATCGCCATCGAAGGACACGAGTGCCCGAGGTTCGCCCTCGTTGATCATGATCTTGAAGTCAAAGGACCAAGGTATCGTCACTTCGTGACGATACAATCAGCCAAGATGACCGAATCTGGCTGAGTGGAAGCGGGGGGTGAGCGGGCCGGTGGGGTGGACGACCATGATCGGCCCGTCCGACGAGCAGGTTGAGTACCGCCTTACCGGCGGTCACGGCTGCGGGAAGTCCACCACGGTCGACGCGGCCCCACTCGTCGCCGCCATTGAGGCCAAGGCCGCAGCAGCGGGCGCTCCCGTCGCGTCCCTGCTCGGCTCCCGCGAGGCCAAGCGTGCCTTTTTCCGCGCCCGCGGACTGATCCGCAGCAAGGGCACTGCGCGGCTCAGCGGGTTCGACGCCGTCGAAGTCGCTGCCGCAGCCGGGCTCGAAGCCCGCGACCTCTACGGCGAACAGGCCCTTCCCCCACGGGCCGCCGACGGACAGGTGGATTACCGCCTGGACGCCAGTGAACGCCCCCTGGTGTGGGTCGGTAACGGCCTCACTGAGTTCGACATCACCCCCGGAAGCATCCTCGCCCCCGAGCACTTCCAGGATGCCCGACGCCTCATGCACGGTGAGGACCCCCGTACCGGGCAGACCCTCGTAGAACCCAAGCTCGCCATCGCGCCGGCCGCGAAGCTCCCCGCCGCCCCGCTAGCCCGCGCCATCCGCCGCGCCGCCGCCGAACGCAGCGTGAACCCCGTGTCCCTGCTGGACTCCAAGCGCAAGCAGGACGCCTTCCGCAGGATGGAAAGCCAGCTCAAGCGGTTCGGTGAATCGCATCGCATCCCCGCCTCCACTTTGCTGAAGCTCGCCGACGCCGTCGGCATCGACGCCGTCGACCTGTACGGCGAAGACACATTGGAGAAGGCCGTGGCCGCCGAGGCGGGCGGCCAACTCGACGCCCGCGCACTCCTGCGCGCCGTCGAAGCCCGCGCCACCGAGACCGGGCAGCAGCCCGCCGACCTGTTCACCGCAGCGTCCCTGAAACGCCGGTACGCCCAGACCGTGGGCGAGGGCGAACGACGGCTTCGAGACCTGCCCATGGACGTGCGTGAAGCGGTGGCCATGGCCAAGGCGGCAGGGCTCGCGCCCGAGGACGTATGGGACGCCGAGGAGATCAAGGCCGCCCTCCTTGAAGGACGGGTACAGGTAGGCAACTTCGGCGCCGACGTCACCTTGGACCTGGCGAAGTCGAAGAGCACGTTCCTCGCGTACGCCCCGAAGGAGATCGCCGCCAAGGTCGAGGGCATCTACACCTCCGCCGGCCGAGAGTCCATCGGTGCCCTGGAGCGCTGGACCGCCTACGCCATGCGAGGCCACCACGGCGACGGCGATGAGGCGGAGACCGTAAAGACGAGCGGGTTCTCCGGCTGGATGATGGTGCACCGCGCCGCCCGGCCCGTGGACGGCGCCGTGTTCGGCGACCCTCACTTCCACCTGCACTTCACCCTGGCCAACATGGTCAAGGGAACCGATGGCAAGTGGTCCACCATGGCCAGCGGGGGCCGCGACCTGCACCGGCACACCCGTGCGACCCAGTCCCTCATGAACGCCCGCATCCGCAGGCAGTTGACCAATGAGTTCGGCATCAGCTTTCGCCGCGAGGAGCGGACCGGCGCGTGGGAGATCGCGGCGATTCCCGAAGCCACGATTCGCCTGTTCAGCAAGCGCGACAGCCAGGTGCGGGATCTGCTGACGAAGCTGGGCATCGACTATGACAGCGCCACGACCCGCGAGCGCACTGCCGCGTCCACCGCGTCCAAGGCCGCGAAGAATGGAGAAGCCGCAGGAGTCGCGGACGACGTCCTGCGCGACTACTGGCAGGCCGAAGGCCGCGCCGCCGGTGACAACCCCGATGCCATCGCCGCCAGCGCCATGGGGCAGGACAGTCCGAGGCAGAACCCCGGCCTGGACGAGCTGTGCGCCACTATCTTCGACCCGAAAACCGGCCTGACCAGCCACTCCAAGGATTTCACCCACGCCGCCGCCATCTCCGCCGTCCTGGACGCCCTCCCGTACGGAGTCGCAGACGCCGAGGAAGCCGAACATCTCACCAACTCGGTCCTCCGGCACGCGGGGTACGCGGTCAAGCTGAACCCGAAGGGCGCCCAGCACTTCACGCACGCCGACCGATACACGACGGCGGACGTCGTCGCTGCGGAAACGCTCATCGTTTCCGAGACAACGAGCCGTCTCGATACGCAGACCGCCGTGGTCAGCCGGGACACGGTCGACATGACCTTGTCCACCGTCGAAGCCCAGCACGGCGGCAGCTTCCAGTTCTCCGACGAACAGCGCGCGGTCCTCGAACGGTTGCTGACCGGCGGACACGGGATCGACGCCGTGGTGGGCATCGCCGGGTCGGGCAAGACCACCATCATGGACACCGCGAGGCAGGCATGGGAGGCCCACGGACTCGTCATCGCCGGAGCCAGTACGGCCGCCGTCGCCGCCGCGAACCTCAAGGCCGAAGCAGGGATCACCTCACGCACCCTCGCGTCCTGGCTCACCGGCATCCGTACCGGCGGCGCCGGCCTCAACGGAGTTGACGTGCTGGTCGTGGACGAGGCCGCGATGTGCGATGACCGCGACATCGCTGAACTCCTCGCCCACGCGGCGGAGACGGGCACGAAGGTCGTCGGCATCGGGGACCCGAAGCAGCTGCACTCGCCCGGCATCGGCGGCAGCTTCGCCGCCGTGCACCACCTCGTTGGCGGGCTCACCCTTAACCAGAACTTCCGGCAGAAGGACGCGATCGAGCGCCGGGCACTGGAGCTGTGGCGCGACGACAACCGTGTGGAAGCGCTCCGTGCCTTCGCTGGAACCGGCCGCGTTCACGCCCTCGCGGACAAGGACGCCACCGTCGCGGCGATGCTCACCGTCTGGGCCGACAAGCGCGCCGTGCACAACGATGACCACACCGCCGTGCAGCAGCTCCTCATGATGGCCGCCACCAACGAGATCGTGGAGGAACTGAACGTCGGGGCCCGCGCCCTGCGTAAGGCGAGCGGCGACCTCACCGGGCAGGAACACGTCTACGCCCTCCCCGGTGGGGGCGAACTGACGCTGTCCGTCGGGGACCAGGTCCTCCTTCGGGCCAACGACTACCGGGCTAAGCGAAGCCGTGGTGAGCACGAAGACGTACTGAACGGGTACAGGGGAATCGTTCGCGCCGTCGATGAGGAACGCCGGGTCCTGGTCGAGTGGCGTGAGAAGGCCGCCGACGGCCACCGAGACGTAGCCGAATGGGTCGACGCCGACTACATCGCGCAAGGAGGACTCAGCCTCGGGTACGCGATCACCGGCCACAAGTCCCAGGGGCTGAGCGTCCAAGAGGCCCTGGTCTATGGGCCCGGTGCGCAGGCGAATGCGCTCTACACGATGATGAGCCGCGACAAGAAGGAGTCCCACCTCTTCCTGCCGCTGTCCGTCTACGAAACCGACGCCGACCGTGCCCGCGGAGGCGACGCGCTCACCGAGCAGGAACAGCTTGACCGCGCTGTCGCGGGCCTCATCCGCGAGATCGAGAGCGGCACCGAGGAGCGCATGATCCTCACCGAACTCCCGAAGAACGCGGTCCCCGCCCACGTTCGGCAGGCGGTAGCCGATCTGCCGACCCTGCGCGCTCCCGGCGCCGACGAGCCCTACGACGCGGACACCCCTGAAGAGGCTCCAGAGCACGAGGACCGGCCCACCCCGGTAAACACCGAGCGGCCCATGGAGCCGCCGACGCCTTCGGAACCCGCGCCGACGGTCGACCGTCCCTACGCGCACCTCAGCAACTCGGCTCTGCGTGACGCCGCGCGCAAGGCTGCCGCGGCTGCGCGGGCTACCAGGACGGCGGCGGAGAAGGCTGAGGCCGCTGCCGACCGTGCCGAACAGCAAGCCGCCGCCGGAACCGGCCCGAACGCGCTCGCGCTCCACCGCCGGCACCAGGCCGTGGCCGACCGCGCCGAGGCAATCCGCGAAGTTCGAGCACTGGACAGCACGATCACCGAACGCACTGCCCGGCTGCACAGCACACAGGCCCGTGTCGAAGGACTCGAACAGCAGCTGGCCGCGACCGGCCGTTTCGGGCGTCCAGTGCTCCGCGCTGACCAGCGGACTGCGGTCGAGGCAGAGCGTGAGGAACTGCTTCGTATGTGCGAGGAGACGGGGCAGGAACTAGAGCAGATGACCACGCGGTTCCACGAGGTTGCCCAGCAGGCTGGACCGGTCGGTGAGCACGAAGCCGTGCTCACCGAAGCGGACATGCCGCAGCACGAGAAGGCCGCGCTCCTGCGGCGTGCCAAGGAGAAGGACAACCAGACGGCCAAGCAACTCCGGGCCGAGGCAGCTAAGGCACGCAGCACTGCTCGCGGCGCCGACCACCGAGTGTCCGGCCTCCAGAAGGAGATGACACTGCGAACTCACCATGGGCGCCAGCACGCTGACGCAGAAGAGGCAGCGACGCCGTCGTCCCCGCTGCCCGACCATTCGTACGCCTACCGCACGACGGATTACACACAGCCCAGTCCGCCGCCGGACGCCGCGCAGGACGCACCACCCGTATAGCCACAGCCCACAGCCGATCTATGTCCCGCTCTCCTTGTGCAGGATCGCCGCCCTGGCTGCCCAAGCCAAGACGCTCTGTCCTCGCATCGACAGTCCGAGCCGGTTCCAGTGGAAGATCACGTGGTAGCTGAGCACCTGCCGCAGCCCGCGGTCGAGTGTTCCATCCTTGACCGCGCGGGCAAGTGCCTGGCCCGTGCTGTCGAAAGCAGCGGCCCACTCTGCGACGGGCTCCAGCGGGCCGCCGGGGCGCAGCAGGGCGTCGCTGTCGGCGAAGAGTAGGGGGCGGATCTCCTGGGCTCGGGCGTTGAGCCGTTCCACCGGGACGTCGCTGACGGCCGAGCGGTGTTCCTCCGTGATAACGCGGTCCCAGACATCCCCCTGCTCGTACCACTCCAGTCCGGCGGCGCGCATCATGATCGTGCACAGGAGGACTGACAGCTCCCTGGGCCCCACGGCAAGGTCGCCGCGCAGGCGCAACTGCTGGGCCTCCCGGCTGTCGATGACGAACAGGGCGTGCGCGGCCGTCATGCTGGCCTTCCCGCCGAACGCCGGGGTTTCCGGTTCGTAGATGCCGGGCCACCAGCGCTGGAGGTGGCCTTCGGAGACGAGGCCGTCGAAGCCGTCGCCGACGGTCAGCTTGGCGCCGGTGACGGGCTGGACGCCGAGGCGCAGGCGCCAGCAGGGATGCTTTCTGGTGTACCACCATCCGTCGATAGCTCCGGTGGCCTCCGCCTCGCGCAGCACGGGAAGGACGTGCGTGGTGAAGGTGGTGTCGGCCTTCGCCCAGTCAGTGAAGTGAAGGTATGTCTGCCACCAGTCGGTGGTGGCCGCGTGGCGGGCCAGCGCTTCCCGGCCAGCCTGGTCGTAGACCGCGACAGCGTCGGAGAGGACCACGGGGTCCATCCGGTACTGGTGGGCTGCGTCGGCGATCGGCAGGCCGGTGAGGACTGCGAGGACGGCGCGCTGGGTCGGGCCGTACTCGGTTGCCTGAGTCAGTTGATCAAGAGACATGCGTCCCATCCGGTGATTGGCGCCTGCTTCGAGGCGAAGGTGGTGAGGGCGAGCGCGGTGCCGGCGGCGCCGTTGATCAGACCGGGGGTCGGCAGGTTGCCGGGCTTGGCGTGCGTGGTGAGGGCGTGACCAAGACGTTCCGGGAGGGCGGGCAGTCGCGGGTCGAGCGCGTCTGCGGCGGCGCGGTGAGCGGTCTGGTAGATGCCTGCCCAGCCGTGGCAGAGGCCGGTGTCCGTGACCTGGGCGAGCTGCGCGGGGTCGGTCAAGGCTCGGTACAAGGCGTCTTCGTAGAACTTCTGAAGTGTGGGCGAGCGCAGGGCGAGCCCGGCGAGTTGGCCGGCCCGTGCGATGCCCGTCGTGCCGTAGCACCAGCTCGGCCGTGTTGGTGCGTCGTGGTGGGGGCGTCCGTGGTCGAGGTCACGCCGCGAGATGTGCTCGGGCCACCACGGGCCGGAATCACTGTGCTGGCACCAGAGGTCGAGGTGGGCGCAGATGGTGAACATGGCGTCCTGGTGACCGTTGACGGTGATGCCGTGGCGCAGGGCCTGTGCAAGGAGGAGGAGCGGGCCGGTGATGCCGTGTGCGGCGCCGAAGTTGCCGTGTCCGCCGGGGAAGAAAGAAGATTCGCCGCGGGCGGGGTCATGGCGGACCCACCAGCCGGGAAGGCCGCGGCCGGCGGGGGCAAGCGGCCGGGTCAGCGCGACGAGGTAGTGCAGGACCCGTTCCAGGGCGGGGCATTCGGGGTCGGTGCGTAGGAGGTAGGCGCCGATCCCGGTGAGGCCGTAGAAGAGGTCGTATTCCGCGAAGGTGGGCAGATCGCGCCTGTCGATGCGGGCGAGTGCAGCGTCCACGCGGCGGTTCGCGAGGTCGATGATGTGCTGGTGCAGCTTCTCGCGTCCCGAGGAGTACAGATGCTGGTAGGCCGGGGGGACGGTGGTGAGGAGGAAGCCGACGGCCGGGGCCCCGAGGAACAGGCCCGTCTGGTCGGCCGCGCTGATGGGCCCGGAGGCCGCGGCCGTGATCCATCGGTGGGCGGGGCGCCAGGAGCCGCCGTACCGACTGACGGTCTCTGTGTGCAGCAGAGCGATCCCGGCGGCACCCTCGGCGAGGGACTGCACCGCCCAAGGCTCGTTCTCCGGCGGTGGGGTGGGCTCTGCCAGGCCGGCGGTGTACTGGTCGAGGATGGCCGGGGCTGTGGCGACCGGGGCGCTCATCGGTTCGCCTCCCGGTGCTGGAGGGCCGCGGTACGGACGAGCCGCAGCGTGGTGGACTCGGCGGTCGGGCTGACGCCCAGGGCCCGGACGTGGTGCTGGTGGAGCAGGGATCGGGCGACGGTGAGCGGGTCACGCTCCCCAGCGAGGATGTTGCGGTAGGCGGCCACGGCGGCAGAGCGGGCCCGCCAAGCTTCGGTGACCTGGGGGCCGCCGGGGAGATGCGCGAGAACCGAGGCGGCGTCAGGCCCGGCGAGTTCGAGCGCCTGGTTGCGCAGGGTCCGGTCCAGGTGTCCTGTGCCCTGGGGGAGGTTGTGGACCAGCCACTGTTCGGCCTCGGCGATGTTCGGGGCGAGCTGGGTGACGAGGTTCAGGGCGCTGGCTGCGGCGAGGGCCTGCGGGGCTAAGGCGTCGGTGCGCTCAGTGAGTTGGATCTGCGCGAGGGCTGTGGCGGAGTCGGCGGCGAACACCTGGTGCGCGGTGTCCATGGCCGCCGCGCCGCCGAACCGCCCGGTCTGCGGCTGGTAGGGAGCCAGAACGAGACCGGACGCCAGGCCGAGCGAGTGCAGGCCGTCCGCCCAGGCGTGGGCGTGCGCGGCTGCGGTGCCGTACGCGCCGTGTGGCAGGTGCAGCGTGAAGTCGAGGTGCTGGTCGGCGTCCGGGCGGGCCATCTCCCGGTGCCGGGTGAACCACCACACCGGCGGGGTGTCACCGAACATCGCGAGCAGCCGGAGCAGATACCGGCTCAGGATCTCGTCGTAGCGGCGCGGATGCGCGTAGAGCTGTGCGTGGAGGACATCGCCACCGCCGGGCAGGTTCCGCGTGGGGATGGCGACGGCGGCCGGACGCGGTAGGGGAGCGGCAGCGGCCTTGGGCTGAGTGAGCCCGAGGGAGATCCACACCTCGTGCGCTCGTCCGATCCACCCGTGCACGTCGCCGTCGGGGACGTCGCGCAGGTCCAGGCGCCTGGTGTTGTCGAGGGCGGCACGCAGCACCCGCCGGTGGACCGGGTGGGTCAGGTCCAGCGGGAGGCGCTGGTCGTACTCGATCATGGCGACGCGGTCCGGGACGCGGAGACGGCCACGCCAGGCGTCGAAGGCGTCGTCCCACTCCTTTGTCGAGGCGGCCCGGCCGGGCAGGTCTTCGGCGGCAAGCAGCCATCGGGCCTGCGTGAGGACGGTACGGCGGTAGCGGACCCGGGGCAGGAACGGCAGCCGGGCGGCGGCGCCGAAGTCGAACGGTTTGTACGCGGCGTACCGCGCGTGCGCGACCTCGGCGAGGAAGCGGGCGAGCGGCGGGGTCTGGGTGCCGCCTTCGAGGGCGTGCAGGACGCGCACGTCGATGGGGCGTCCGGTGGAGACCTGCACGAGGTGGAAGGTCCGGGCGCCGGCGGTGACGGCGATGTCCGTGAGCGGGATCGTCCTGGCGTCGGCTTCCTGATGGCCGGACAGTTCGATGACGTGGGGCAGCAGCCGGGGGGTGCGGGTGACGTTCTCGTTGCGACGCCGACGCGGGGGGAAGGCGAGCTGGGCGGGGAGCGTGTCTGGGGCGCCGTGATAGGTGGCGGCGAGAGCATCCTGGTGCGCCGGCGGAAGCATGTGGGCGAAGCGGCCGGCCATGCTGCTGCCGGGACGCGGCACTGAGGTGAGCAGTACGTCGAACGCGCCGCGAGCGAGCGCCTTGGTGCTGGGTGCGTGGACCTCGAAGGCGACTTCCACGCGGGGCGCGAACAACCGCTCGTCACCTCCGGCGGCCTTCTCCAGGGCCTCGATCATCGCGTCGGTGAGCCGGAGTTCGTCGCGGCCGTTCATGAGGACTTGCTGCACCATGGCGAGCAGCACATCGTCGCGGTCGGTGAGGAGCTTCGGAGCCGTGCCGCGCTCGGAGCCGACGTACCCGGCCGGTAGCCCGAGGCCGCTGTCGGCCACCAGGTCCATTACCGGCACGATGGCGCCGACGCCGTACCGGGCTCGGAAGCGCCGGTGGTAGTCGCGCCAGTGCTGGTATCCGTAGGGCTGCGGCGTGGTCCGGTACAGGCCGGCGATAGCCGCTTCGACCTCGGCGATCACGCCCTGTGGGACTTGCACCTCGGCATCGAGGGCGGTGTCGAGAAGCAGCGGCGTCGGCGTGACAGGCGAGAGGCCCCGCATTCGTTCGGCGACGGCGCTCATGCCGGAGCGGGAGTGAACGGGCTGGTGGGCGGCAACGTCCTCGCGCACCTGGTTCAGCGCCGTCACGAGGCCGCGGACTTCCGGCACGTCCTGTGCCTGGTGCTTCTCCAACTCCCGGCACAGGTGCGGCAGGGCGTCCACCGTGGTCATGGGCGCCCACAGGCTGGTGACGAGGAGCTGTTGCTCGATCAGCCCGGCGAGAAGGGCGTCGATCTTCTCCGTGGTGGCCTGCGGGAAGCTCTCGCGCAGGTGGGTGTGCAGGTCGCGGTAGAGGATGGCGGTGCGGGCCGCCTCCAAGGCGGCGGACACCGGGCGGGCGTGACGGACGGATACCTCGACGGGGCCCAGGAGCCGGGCGTAGCCGTCCGAGGGTGGGCCCGGCGCCACCACTCGGTCACCGCGGACGCGAGCGGCGTTGTTGGTGATCAGCGGTATTCGCTTCAGCAGCTCGGGGCTGCGCTGGAGGCGCTGGATGATGTCGGTGATCCACTCGGCGTCGGTCCGGATCGACACGCGGTGCTTGTCTCGCCATCGGACACTCACCCGGGGGCCGACCGATACGGGGGCGGTGCCGGCGAACAAGCCGAGGGGCGTCGGGCGGTGCTGCCAGCGCAGGAGGTAGGAGGCGGCGGACAGCGCGGTACGGCGGACGTGACGGGGGTCGCCCTGTTTGCCCTGGCCTACGGCCTCGATGGCGGAGGACAGGACGGGGGTGGCCAACTCCAGCGCACCGCGGACCTCTTCACGCTGCCAGACGCGATTCAGCCACCCCCGAGTGACTGCCACGTCGTCCAGGTTGAGGGTGCGGGGGATGTCTGCCGGTTGAGGGCTGGTGGTAGCGCGCAGCAGCGCGGAGCCCTGCCACTCGTACTTGGCGACTGTTCGGGGAGCCATGGGCCCTTCCTTCAGGCGACGCGCGGGCGGGGGAGGGCCGTGGGCCGGGCGTAGTGAGGCGCCCGGCCCACAGCGAAGGGTGGCCTGGATCAGGCCGGGTCCTCCACGAAGGAGTTGCAGGCAGAGGAGTTGGTCGCGCAGGTGGTGCCGCAGCCGTCGCCGGTGGAGCACATGAGCTTGCCGTACGCGTGGTCGGCGATGACGACCTTCACGTCCAGGGGCGCGAAGTCGTCGTCCTCCAGGTCCGCCAGCGGGGCCGGCGGAGCTAGCAGGGTGGCGTTCGTCATGTTGGTGCCCTTCCTTCCATTCGGGTGGTGCGGGACGGCCTGACCCTCGGCGCTACGCCGGGGGCCAGGAGAGCGAGATCCGGCTGTGCACCTTGTCGATGACCCGGTCCGCCCGGATCTGGTCGTCAGGGGTGCTGGCCGGATAGACCCGGATGACCGGGCTGGGGCCGCCGCGCCGGGTGGATTCCCAGCCGCGCAGCACGTCGGCGACCTTGTCGGCGAGCTGCTTCGCGTTCGGACCGAGGGCGTGCACGCCGTACTCGACGTGCTTGTTGTCCTCGGTGCGGCGGGTGACGAGGTAGGCGAAGCTGTCGTCCTCGACGGCGGCGAGCGCGAACCGCTTGTTCGTCGGTGCGACCAGGCCCGTGTCTAGGTCCGGGTCCACGGCCATGGTGCAGAAGCCCGGAAGGTCGATCGCCATCGTCATCTGGAGGGTGTCGAGGAGTTCCTGAAGGCCGACAGTGACACCGGTCCACATTTCGTGGCGCGGGGTGGTGACGGCGTTATCGAGCCGGTGCGGGTCGGCCGGTAGACCGTCATCGAACTTCAGCCCGACCTCCGGCGTGCCGTTGACCAGGAGGAGTTCTTCCCGGTGGGCGGCCGCGCCCTGCATCGGGACGAAGCCGCAGATCAGCGCCGACTCGCTCTCCAAGTAGGCGCCATGCTCGCCCGTGACCTGGGTGAATGCGATCGAGCGGGTCAAGCCGCGCATCCGCAGCGGGACTACGAGCCGGCCCCCCGGCTTGAGCTGCGAGATCCAGGCCGGGGGGATGTCCCAGGCCCCGACGGTCACTAGGACGACATCGACCTCACCAAGGTCCGGGATCGGCTCGGCCGCATCCGCGGTGACGACCCGCACCTTGTCGTATCCGTGCTCGCTCAGAAGCTGCTGAGCGCGCTCGGTCACGGTGGGGTCGATGTCCACGGTGACGACTTCACCGTCCTCGCCGACGAGTTCGGAGAGGTAGGCCGCGTTCAGCCCTCCCGACCCGATCTCCAGCACGCGCATCCCGGGCCGCACCTTGGACTGCTCCAGCATCATGGCCTGGATCTGCGGGGCGGAGACGGAGCTGAGCTGCACGCCGTGCTCGTCCGTCTTGGTGATCACCGCGGCGTACGTCTCGTACGCCTTGTCCAGCGGGGTGCCGGGGGTGAACTCGTGGCGGGGCACCTTGCGCATCACGGCTTCGACCTCCGGGGAGGAGATGTTGCCGTCCGCGCGCAGTTCGTCCACCACCTTGTTCCGCAGGCGGGTCGCCTCGTCGGGCTCGACGGTCGTGTTCGTCATGAAGTTCCTTCAGTCGTACGTGTTCGAGGGGCGGTATGCCGGCAACAGCGTGCCGGTGGGCCGGGAGGCTATCGGCGGACGTACTCCGTTCTCGTCAGCTCACGTAGGCCGACGGTGTAGTGGTAGACGGTGCGAGAAAGTACTTGCACCGGTGGAGAGCCGCCCGGCGGTCCGGTCCTTGGCCCAGGACCGCCGGGCGGCCGTCTAGGCGGCGGACACAAGATCGTCCAAATTGACGACCTCGTAGTCTCGCAGTTCACGTACGAGCTGGGAGGCGAGGAACCAGCCGATCTGGGGGTGGCTGTAGGGAGAGGGGAACGTCGGTGCCAGCGAGGGCTTGGATGCCGTCAGAGTTGTACTGGTACGCGGTACCGATGACGCCGTAGAGCGGGAACCGCGTGGCCAGCAGCGCGACGTGCCCCTTGCTCCTGAGCCGGGGGCACCGTTGGGCCGCGATCCGGGCGTGCGCCAGGCAGACCGGGGGCTGCGCGGTCCTTATGGGGCCGGCGTAGTCGAGGTCGTCGGCTGTCTCCACAAAGAGGATGCCCTCGCTGCGCTTCAACTGGACCGTGCACACCTGGCAACGGAGGAGCGCCATCGTGGTGCGCTGCCGGAGCGGGTGCACCAGCCGCCACCTCGGGGTTCCGGTGGGCATTCCGTTGACGCCGAGCGACATGGAGTACCGGGCCCACAGGACGCCGCGCAGGTCCCGGTCGGGCGGCGCCTCGTCCACGTATCCGAGTTGCGGGCGCCGGTCCGGACCGATGCGCATGCGCAGGTTGAGGAGGGAGTCCGCCTCCTCGCCCTCGCGGGCGGTGATGTACGGAACGATCAGGTCGGCCGCGATGGTCGTCATGCTGCGCCTCCCACCGGGATCGCAAGGGGTCGGCGGGGTGCAACGATCGTGCCGTTGGGCAGTAGCTCGCCGGTGTCCTCGACTATGTCCATCAGCCTTGCGGGTGTCTTTGATGTCCAACTCGCTGCCATGAAGGGGCCTTTCGGTGCTACATGGACGGGTTCTGTTCGCCTGTCCATGTCGTTCTGGGGTGTGGTGTGTCGTTCGCAGTGCAGAGGCTGCGGTTGTCCGATGACGGTCCGGTCTCGTACACCGTGGTGGGGGACGACGGCTTGCCCGTCGATGACGTGGAGGACTTCCTCGCGTACCTGACGGCGAGGGGTGCATCGCCGAACACGGTGCAGGGCTACGCCTACGACCTGCGCGATTTCTTCGTCTGGCTGGGGCAGATGGCCTTGGACTTCCGGCGCGTGCGGCTGGAGATTGTCGCCCAGTTCTTCGACTGGCTGCGCCGTCCCAAGCCGGCCCGCGCGCCGGAGGTGTTCGTGCTGCCGGGTGTTGGCCAGGCGCTGGAGAACACCACGCTGCAGCGGAAGCGGGCCGCGCTCGCGTCCTTCTACCGGTTCCACGCTCGGCGAGATGAGAGCGTGCCCGCGCTTCTGGGAAACCTGCTGGCCAGGCAGCCGACAGGCTCCTACACCCCGATGCTGGCGCACACCCAGCGAGGGGGCGTGATCGAGTACAGCCCGATCCGCATCCACACCCACCGCAAGCCGCCCCGGACGCTGACTGATGACGAGGTCCAGCGGCTGATGAGCGCCTGCAACAGGCGCCGGGACCGGTTCCTGATCGCCCTCCTGGACGAGGCGGGGCTGCGGGTCAGCGAGGCCCTGGGCCTGCGGCACGCTGACTTGAACCTCCGCAAGGGCGAGGCGCACGTCGTTCCGCGCGAGAACAACGCGAACCAGGCCCGGGTCAAGGGAATGAAGGGCCGGATCATTCCGGTGCGTCCGGAGCTGTTCGACCGCTACGCCGCCTATATGGAGAGCGAGTACGGGACGCTGGACTGCGACTTCGTGTTCGCTAACCTCTTCCGCGCGCCGATCGGCTCCCCGATGACTCGGGCGAACGTCAACGAGCTGGTCGAGCGCCTGCAGAAGCGGACCGGCATCACGCACTTCTCGCCGCATGCCTGCCGGCACACCTACGCCACACGACTGCTGCGGGCCGAGGTTCCGATCGAGGTCGTGGCCGAGCTCCTCGGTCACGCCAGCCCTCAGACCACCGCCGAGATCTACAGCCACCTCGATGTCGAGGATCATCGCCGGGCACTCCTCTCGGCCGGGATCATCAAGGACAGGGCACCAGCACGGTGAACACGCCCCGCACGCGTGCAGGCTCTGCCGGCCTGCTGGCCAAGCTGATGGAGACGGTGCGGCCGGAGTTCCGGACCGAGGTGTTCTGTCCTCCGCGGGACAGCCCGGTGTTCTTCCCTGGTGAGTGCCGCATTCCGGCCTGCCCGACGACGCTGACCATGGGCCGGCTGAAGCTGTGCCGCACGCACCACCACCGATGGGCGGCGGCAGGACGACCGGTCGACCTGGACGGCTGGTCCGCGCAGGAGGATGCGCGACTGCGCGAGCGACGCCAGGTCTCGGCCTGCCTGGTCTCCGGGTGCAATCGAGCCCGAGCCGCCCACGGTCTGTGTCACCGCCACGCCTCGCGGTGGAACCACGCCGGACGCCCACCCCTCGAATCCTGGCTGGGACGGACCCTCTATCAACCGCCGCGTAAGCCCTGGTCCGCCGAGCGGACCTGCGAGTTCCCCGGCTGCCCGCGCTGGACCGACAGCGCCGACGCTCCGCTTTGTCACACCCATCACAACCGATGGCGCAAACACGGCCGACCGACTCTCGACACCTGGTACGGCGATCTGGCTCACCGCGGAGACCCGAAGATCCGCCTGGACCAGCTGGCCCCCGCCCTGCGCCTGGAGTTCCAGTTCGGTCTGCAACACCGGCTCGACGAGGGGCTGCGCTTCACCCCCGCCCGCGATGTCCGCCGCGCGGTCACCTGGGCCTGCGAGGCGCCCATCGCCAGCCTCCTCGACTGGGATGAGAGCACCTGGCGCGACCGCGTCGCCCCGCTCGGACCCGGCGGGAAACGCCGCGGCCACAACGTGGTGGCCTTCCGCTTCATCGCGGACACCCGCTTCGCCCTGGAGCACCTGCTCATCGCCGATGATCCGTGGGGGCCGACCAGTACCCGCGCGACGTCTGGGACCTGCGGCACTTCGCCCTGGCCGAAGGAGAGACGCCCTACCTGCGCTTCGGCGGCATAGCCCAGCCCTGGCTGCGCAAGCTGGTCAAACGATGGTGCCGTTGGCGCATCAGCACGAACATCAGCGTCAACACCGTCGCGCAGAACCTGCGCTCCCTGACCCATCTCTCCGGGCATCTGCCGCCGCACGCTGCGCCGGCCGACCTGACGCGCGCCAGGATCGAGACGTGGCTCGCCGCCCTGGCCGTCGACTACCCGGACGTGTTCACCCGCCGGGCCACCGTCAACTCGCTGGGCCGTTTCCTCGGCGACGCCCGCGCCCACGACTGGCAGCCGGTCCTGCCGCGCGACGCCATCATCTACAACGACGCTCCGCCTCCGCCGCCGGCCAAGCCCCGGTGGATCTCCGAACACCTGATGCGGCAGATGGAGAACCCCGAGAATCTGGCGTTGATCTCCACCGACGATCTCCGCCTCATGGTCCCCTTGCTGATCTCCTGCGGCCTGCGGATGAAGGACGTCCGGCGCCTGCGGTTCGACTGCGTCACCCACGACGACACCGGCGCCCCCTACCTGACCTGGGTCAACCACAAGATTCACGGACGCATCGCGTTCTTCCCGATCAGCCAGGCCCTCGCCGACGAGATCGCCACACAGCAAAAGCGCGTCCAGGCCCGCTTCCCCTCCGGCAGCCGCTTCCTGTTCCCCGGCTGGATGGCCAACCTCAACGGCACAAGGCCGTCTCGGACACCTGGTGCCGTGAGCAGATGGAGACCTGGCTGGAGCGCATCCGCCTCATCGACGAGCACGGCCGCCCCGCCCGGGTGACCTTCCACCAGTTCCGCCACACTCTGGGCACCCGGCTGATCAACGCCAACGTCCCGCAGCACATCGTCCAGCAACTGCTCGATCACATGTCGCCGCAGATGACGGCCATCTACGCCCGGCTGCACCAAAAGACCCTGCGCGAGCACTGGGAGAAGTCCCTCAAAGTCAACGCCGAAGGCGAACCCATCGCGCTGCCCGCCGACCATCCGCTCGCCGACGCCACCTGGATGCGGCTGTCCCTGGTCCGGGCCAAGGTCAGCCTCCCCAACGGCTACTGCGGAGCTCCCATCCAGACCGACTGCGAGTACGCCAACCCGTGTCTGGACTGCCGCTTCTTCATCACCACCGGCGACTTCCTCGACCAGCACCGACGCCAGCGGGACGAGACTCGCAAGCTCATCGGCGACGCCGAGAAGGCCGGGCTGTCGCGCATCGTCGAGAAGAACACCCGCACACTCGGCAAGCTCGACACCATCATCGACGCCCTGGAACAGGCCGGCCCGCAGCAGATCGTGGCCGGTGGGAAGGTGACCGATCTCGATGCCACCGGCTGACAACGCCCGCTTCCTCGTCGAAGCGTCGAAGATGCGCAGCAGACAGGCACGCGAGCGCGCCGAAGAAGCCGTCAAGGCTGCGGCCCGCCGCGGCGAACGGCCTACCGTAGTCGGCACCGCAAACGCCGCCGGCGTCTCCCGGTCCTGGCTATACACGCAGACCGACCTCATCACCGCGATCAACCAGCTCCAGCCGAGCCCCGGCTCCCCGCCGCAGCCCCCGGCACGCGGCCAGCGACGCCTCCCTGCAACGCAGGCTGGAGACCGCGCTCGAACGCAATCGGCAGCTTCGTGACCAAGTCGCCGACCTCACCCAGAAGTTGCAGATCGCCCACGGCGAGATCCGTCGCCTCCGCGCGCTGTCGGACACCTCGGCGGGTGGTGCGAGCAGCTCGGGGTGAAACCCCGGCAAATCCGACGACAGCCCTACGCGGCGTGGGGCCTGCACCGGCGCCCCTCTACGCTGCTGATCATGGCGCAGAGCCCTGTTGAACTGGTGATCTTCGGCTGTGACGGCGTGCTGGTGGACAGCGAGAAGATATGCGTCAAAGTAGACGCGATGATCATGGCTGACCTGGGGTGTGCGTTCACCGAAGCTGAGATCATCGAACGGTTCGTGGGCTCGTCCACCGAGGTCTACACCGCAGCTGTTGAGGAACGACTCGGACGGCGCCTGGAAAAGGGCTGGCAGCGGCAATACGAGCATCTGTATGAGGCGGCCTTCGAGGCCGAGCTGACCGCTGTCGACGGCGTCGCAGAGGTCCTGGACCGCCTCACCACAGGCGTCTGCGTCGCATCGAACGGTGATCACGCCGGTATCCGACGAAGCCTGGAACTCGCCGGTCTGACGGACCACTTCGAGAACCGCATCTTCAGTGCGGCCGACGTCCGCAGAGGAAAGCCCGCACCCGACCTCTTCCAGCACGCCGCACGTTCCATGGGGGTACAGCCCGAGCGGTGCGCGGTGATCGAGGACAGCGCATACGGGGTGCAGGCAGCCCGGACCGCCGGCATGAGCGCCTTCGGATACTGCGGCGGCCTCACCCCAGCCTCGCGGCTGGAGGGACCAGGCACCGTCGTGTTCGACGACATGCGCAACCTGCCCGAACTGCTGGCGACCGTCAGCGCCTACTGACTTCGGCTCGTCAGGGTGGCGTTGGGCTGTCGAGGGCGAGGCCGGTGCCGGCTATGAAGCCGTCGAGGATGTGAGGGCGGTACTGGAGGCGTTTGAGTCGGTTGCGGACGAGGGTTTCGAGCCGGTCGAGGGCCATGACGGCGAGGTTGGCGAGGCTGCGTTTGACGTGTGCCCACACCCATTCGACGGGGTTGAGGTCCGGCGAGTAGGCGGGGAGCAGGAACACCGTCAGCCATGCTCGTTGGGCGACGAGGTCGCGCATCCTGTGGGAGACATGGGTGTTCAACCGGTCCCACACCAGCACGATCGGCGCTCTGACCAGCTGATGAACTCCGTCGACGAGCGCGATGAAGTCCCGCTCGCTCATGCTGCGGCGCGTGCCCCCGCCGGCGGGGTGGGTCCGCAGGCGGTGGCACAGTCGGGTCCGGGAGCCGGGCCGCATCGCGATCAGCCCGGCC